>JANYBF010000219.1 GCA_025360895.1 Verrucomicrobiota bacterium | reverse complement strand
TTCGCTCGAAGCGTCGTGGACGAAACTGGCGGAGGAGTTCCAGTCGGAACGCGCGAAGCGGATCGCCGGCAACCAAACGAATTTACAGTTGCTTGCGGATTTTACGCGCGCGGAGTTGCCGACGGGCTGGCAGGTGGATGGCTTCGGCATGAAGCACGGCCTCGTGGCGAACGATGGCGAAATAGTTATCGCGCATGAAGGTGATGCCGTGCTGGCGCAACTCCTTCCGGCGGGCCGCTGGTCGCATGTATGGTCAGCGCGCCTGCCGGGTGCGGTGCGCAGTCCTCTTTTCGACTCGAACCCGCCGGCCACGCTTTCGGCGGGCTACGCGGCCGGCCTACACGCGGCACAGTCGCTGATTGTGGACAACTGCTTCCACAGCGAGCGTATGAAATTCCTCGACCAACCCACGCCCGGTTGGCTCACCTTCACCACGGGCAACTTCCCTACCCTGGCCGGGGGCGTGGACAAACTGCCCCGCCGGGTCTATCTCGAACTCGTCACCAAATCGCTCAACAACTACTTTCCACCGCGCACGGCCTATGATGGATTGAAGGAGAACGATCTGACCGACGAGCGCTCCTGGTTCGGCGTAACGCGAGTTTACCAACACGCGCCGGGCCAGGCCCCGACGGATGAACTGGCGCGGTTCACTTCGTTGTTCGCCAGCTCTTCCCCACCTCGAACGCGGGATGAACTGGCCGCGCGACTCAGTGAACTGGTCACGGCGGCCGTCGAACGCTGGGCCCAAGGCAAGTGCGACAGCGAAGATGTGCAGCTCATCAACGACGCCCTGACTGCGCAGTGGTTGCCGAATGAATCCCGAGCGACCCCGGCGCTCGCCAAACTGGTCGTCCGCTACCGTGAGACGGAGAAACAACTCCAGCCCGATCGCGTCATTGGCTCCGTCGCCGATTGGAATGAAGGCCGCGACGAACGGATCGGCGTGCGCGGCTCCTACACCGATTTCGGCGAAAAGGTGCCGCGCGGCAACATCCATTTCCTCGGCGGCGCGGCGCCCCGGGCGGTTCCGCAATCCAGTGGCCGGCTCGAATTTGCCCGGAGCCTCGCCAGCGACCAAAACCCGCTCACCGCCCGCGTCTTTGTGAACCGGGTCTGGCATTATCTCTATGGCGCGGGGCTGGTACGCACCGTGGACGACTTCGGGCATCTGGGTGAAAGACCTTCCAATCCGGAACTACTCGACTGGCTCACGCAGCGCTTTATGACGGACGGCTGGTCGGTGAAGAAACTGGTGAAGTTGATGGTGACTTCGGCCACCTGGCGGCAAAGCAGCATCGCCAGCGAAGCCGCGCTCACGGCGGATCCGGAGAACCGTCTCTGGCATCACCTGCCCATGCGCCGCCTGGAAGCCGAGGCCATTCGCGACTCGATACTCATGGTAGCCGGCCGTCTTGATACCTCCTTGGCTGGCCCGCCGATTGACCCCAATCGCATTGCGGAAGACGCGGCGAAACGCCTTGTCAGCGGCCCTCTTGATGGTAATGGCCGTCGCAGTCTCTATCTAAAAATGACCTTGATGGAGCCGCCAAAATTTCTCGCACTTTTCAATCAACCCATTCCCAAGCTGACCACCGGCCGGCGCGATGCGACCAACGTACCCGACCAGGCCCTCGCGTTGTTGAACGATCCATTCGTCATCGCCATGGCCAAGCACTGGAGCGAACGGGTATTGCTGGACCGAGCCGCATCACCCGAGCAACGCGTGCGGCAGATGTTCACCGCCGCCTTCGCCCGTCCACCGTTGCCAGACGAAACGGCGCGACTGGTGAAATTGGCGAAACGATCCGCTGAACTTCGCGGGGCGGATGTCAGCGCATTGCTAAACTGCCAGCCCGTCTGGCAGGATATGGCCCATGCGATTTTCAATCTCAAAGAGTTCATCTATGTCCAGTGAAACCAGGAACGATGGCCGGTGGCCGTCCACCAGGAAGGATGACATTCAGCCGTCCTACAAAATTAAAAAAACGGTCAGCTACCATGGCTTCCTGGCCGCGTCATGCGACCGCCTTCGCCATGTTTGAACTTTTGAAAACCGACGCGTCCTCGAAGGCGCGGCTGGGACGCTTGACCACAACGCATGGCGTGGTGGACACGCCGGTGTTTATGTCCGTGGGCACGCAAGGCAGCGTGAAGGCGCTCGACCCGCGCGAGCTGCGCGAGATGGGCACGCAAATCATTCTCGGCAACACCTATCATCTCCATATCCGCCCCGGTCTCGACATCATCCGCGCGGCGGGTGGACTGCACCGCTTCATCAATTGGGACCTGCCCATCCTCACCGACAGCGGCGGGTTTCAAGTGTTCAGCCTCGCGAAGATTCGCAAGCTCAAGACGCACGGCGTCGAGTTTCGTTCGCATGTGGACGGCTCGCTGCTGTTCCTCGGGCCAAAGGAGGCGATGGAAATCCAGCGCACGCTCGGCTCGGATATCGCGATGGCATTCGACGAATGCCCGCCGCACGACGCGCCGGCGAAGGAGCAGCGGCTCGCCGTCGAACGCACGGTTCGTTGGGCGCGGGAGTGTCGCGAGCAACCGCGCGCGGAAGGACAACTGGTGTTCGGCATCTGCCAGGGTGGCAGTAACGCGGCGTTGCGCGAGGAATGTGCGAAGGCGCTCGTGGCGATGGAGTTCGACGGCTACGCCATCGGCGGCGTGAGCGTGGGCGAGCCGGAGCCGGAGATGCTGAAGGCAGTGGAACTGGCTGAGCCATTTCTACCCGCACACAAAGCGCGGTACGCGATGGGCCTGGGCACGCCGGCCCAGATGGTCGAGTTGATTGCGCGCGGGGTGGACATGTTCGATTGCGTGCTACCAACACGCGTAGCGCGCAACGGCACGGCCTACACGCGCAAAGGGGCGATTGGTTTGAAAGGCAGCGCTTACAAGGTGGACTTCGGACCGATTGAAGCGAGCTGCGATTGCTTTGCGTGCCGCCACTTTACGCGTTCGTATTTGCGGCATTTGCTCCGCGTAAATGAAATCCTTGGCCTGCGGATGTTGAGCGTTCACAACTCGCACATGTATGTGAAACTGATGGCGGACGTGCGCACGGCGATCGCGGCAGGGACGTTCGCGGAATTTCGCCGCGAGTTCATCGCGGGCTTCGTGCCGTCGCAGAAGATCCTGTCCGCCCGGGCGGCGGCGAGTTTGGAGCGATAGTGGAGCGTTGGGCAACGACTTGGTGTGTTTCGGGTGCGACTGGAAGTGGCGGTCAACGGCATGTAGCGGCACGCATCCTGCCTGCCGTAGCGGGCGGGCTTCCAGCCGCCCGGAATCTGCGTCCACCCAGATTGCGCCATGAACATTTTCAAAACCTCACGGATGGGTACCGATTTTTCCGCCGGGCTGGAAGCCCAGGCTCTACGGCAGGCAGGATGCCTGACCGCCACTTCCAGTCGCACCCGCGTGCAACTCACCTTTTCCCATGCACCTTCGCCGCGACTTTGAGGCGCAAGCCGTTCAACCGGATGAAGCCGGTGGCGTCGTCCTGGTTGTAGGCTTTGGTCGGGTCGGCTTCCATCGTGGCGATGTGCGGGTTGTAGAGGCTGACCTTCGATTTGCGGCCGCTGACCATGATGTTGCCCTTGTAAAGTTTCACGCGCACCGTGCCGGTGACGTTCTTCTGCGATTCTTCGACGTAGGCCTGCAACGCGTAGCGTTCCGGCGCATACCAGAAGCCGTTGTAAACAAGTTCGGCATACTTCGGAATGAGCGCGTCGCGCTGGTGCATGACTTCGCGATCCATCGTGAGCGATTCCATCTGGCGATGCGCGAAATGCAGGATCGCGCCACCGGGTGTTTCATACACGCCCCGGCTCTTCATGCCGACGAAACGGTTCTCGACCATGTCCACACGACCAACGCCGTGTTTGCCGCCGAGCTTGTTCAACGCCTTCATCACGCCGAGCGGGTTGAGTTTCTTGCCGTTGACCGCAACGCAATCGCCCTTCACGAAATCGAGTTCAACGAACTCCGGTTTATTCGGCGCGTCTTCGGGCAGCACGGAGAGCGTGCAGAAATAGCC
>JANYBF010000215.1 GCA_025360895.1 Verrucomicrobiota bacterium | reverse complement strand
CTGCTTCATCATCAACGGGCCGCAATGATAAAATATGCCATCGCGCAATTTCACTTCCGGCGGCAGCACCCCGCCCTCGTGCAGATACTTGTGCACCGCATCCCGTCCGGTGAATATGATGCCCGAGATCAAAACCTCGTCACCGACTTTGAGCGCGCGAATTTTTCCTTCCGTGAAGGGGAAACTCAACTTTGTCATGGCCACATTTCAATCCAAGCCGGCCCAAAAGTCCAGCGAACTGAAGCCGCCAGGAACAACGGTTGGTGGGGTGCATCCTGACACTGATGCCCAATGGTGGCGCTCGTCGCGCTGCGACGAACCCGCCCGTCCGAGCGGGGCGGAAAGAACGTGGGGTGAGTTGCCATTGGTGCCGCCTCCGAACCCAATTGCGTCGCTGTACGCGGCGCTGGTCGTCGCAGCGCGACGACCCTACCTCAGGGGGTAGAGCGCGGCGGCGTCCGAAGCAGGGACGCCTCAAACGGGGCGAGATTACGTCCAGACTCCGAGTTGGATGAGTTCTTGCGTCGCGGTTTTTGACCAGTCGTGGCGATTGGCTTTGGGGCTGGCTGGGCTGGGATGCAGAATTTGTCCGGCGCGAATCTTCAGGCCGGACGAAACCAGCTCGGCTCGTTCTTTGGCGAAGCCGCCGATTCCGATCAGCCATTCCGGCTGGAGAATCTTCAGGACCCACAGCATATGTTCGTCGCAAATCTCGAACAACCGTTCGCGTTCGGCGCGGGGCAACTTGTTCGGCGTCAGGTTCAGTCCGCTTGCTCCCAGAAAAGCCAGCGGACAATAATTCACCACGAAATGTTCGGCGAAGAAGTTCGCTGGCGTACCAAACCGGTCCGCGCACAGTTTCCAGAAGCGCCGGCCACTGACTTCGGAGCGCGGACAATCAAAACCCAGGATCGGTCGTTTGGGATGTTCTCGGGCCGGCTTCGCGATTGATATGTGGATGCCCATCCAATCGCGCACAGCGGCGATCTCTCCGAAGGGGATCCCGATTTGCGCCATGCCGAACGGGCCCGCATTCATGCCTAGAAAAACGACGCGCTTCCGACTGCCACCGAAGCGACGCAAGTATACCTCGTGCGCCGGCCAGGCATAGGTCAGCGGATTGTAGGTGTGCGTGACCGGGGTCCGAAATCTCAATTGCTCAACTTGCGCCGAAAGTTCACGCGCAGCAGCGATGAGTTGTTTGCTTTCAGTTGATGGGATCGGTTTCAAAGCGCGACCACGATATTTTATTTCACCCAATACGCAACCGGCTATGCATCCGAAATGAAGGGGGCAACCCGCACCGGTGGACCGAAGCGGCTGACGAGCTACTCGTGCGTAATTTCACCCCTCCCCCCAAAAAATGTTCTGGAGTGTGCGGTTGCTCACGGAGGCCGTGCCCCACCCACGAAAAACCAACTGCGTTACTGCGTTACCCCACGGTTGACTCGCTGCATTCGTCTTGCCACTCTGCGAACATGACACACGAAGCATACCGCCCCGATCCCGGTAGATTTTTTTGCGCTTTCTTTTTGGCCATTCTGATTATCGACCGACCGGCGGCCAGAGCGGACTGGCCGGACTTCCGCGGGCCGCGGGGTGATGGCCATGTCTCGGTCCCGGGTGATCCCAAACTCCTCGGTTTGCCGTTGCGCTGGAGCGAGACGAACAATATCAAATGGAAAACAGAAATCCCATACAAGGGCTGGTCCACGCCGGTCGTGATGGACGGTCAAGTCTGGCTGACGACGGCGACGGAGGCGGGGAATGATTTCTTCGCCATTTGCCTGGACAAGGAAAGCGGCAAAATTCGCTTCAACGAAAAAATCTTCCATACCGACAACCCGGAGCCGCTCGGCAACGGCGCTTCCATGAATTGTTACGCCACGCCTTCGCCGGTAATCGAGGCGGGGCGGGTTTACGTCCACTTTGGTAGCGCGGGAACCGCATGTCTGGACCCCAAAACTGGCAAGGTTCTTTGGCAGCGCAGCGATCTGCCCTGCCGCCATTATCGCGGTGCGTCGGCATCACCGGTCTTGTTCGAGAATCTCTTGATCCTGACCTTCGATGGCGCGGACTTGCAGTACACTGCCGGTCTCGACAAACAAACCGGGGCGACGGTCTGGAAAACTAACCGTTCGTTCGTGGGGAACGATGAAACCTCAACGGATGCCATGACCCGGGAAGGTGATCATCGGAAGTCCCACGGCACGCCCTTGATTGCGACGGTCGCGGGTAAACCCCAGTTGCTGAGCGTCGGCGCCAAGGCCTCCTACGGTTACGACCCCCGCACGGGCCAGGAACTTTGGCGGGTGGAATACAATGATTGGTCCAGCGCACCCCGGCCGTTGTTTGATCAAGGCCTCGCCTTCATCGTCACCGGCCTGATGAAAAAAGAAATGTGGGCCGTGAAAGTGGACGGCCACGGCAACGTCACCGACACCAACGTGGTGTGGAAACTCAGCAACCGTATTGGTAAATACGCCTCGCCGCTGCTCGTAGACGGCTTGATCTACACGGCCGCCGACGAGAGTTTCGTCACCTGCATCGAGGCCGCCACGGGCAAAGTTGTCTGGAGCGAACGCATCGGTGGCAAATACGCCGCCTCACCCATTTACGCCGATGGTCGGCTCTACTTCTTCAGTCAGGACGGCACCACCACCGTGCTCAAACCCGGACGCGCTCTGGATATCCTGGCAATGAACACTTTGGCGGGTGGCTTTATGGCTTCACCCGCCGCCGATGGCAGCGCCTTCTATTTGCGGACCAAGACGCATCTCTACCGGGTGGAATCCTTGGCAACCGAAAGTAAGTGACGCGGGGCGATTTCACCTGCGATAACATGGACGACCCCCACGGCTCGTCGCTGCTTGCACTCAGCGAACCTCGGGCCGGTCGGTGTGTAACTTTCGATGCAACCTCGCTTGGCGGGAGCCGCCCGGTCTTCAAACGTTGCGGAATCGCTGCGACTGGCCAAAAAAAAACCCTAGCCGGACACCGGCTAGGGTTGAGTAAGAGCCGGTAACGCGTCACTTAGGCCGCCGCTGCTTCTTCGGTATCAAGGAAGCCTTGCAGATGCCGGACGCGGGTCGGGTGTCGCAGTTTGCGCAGGGCTTTTGCCTCAATCTGGCGGATACGTTCGCGCGTCACATTGTACATCTTGCCGATCTCCTCAAGGGTGCGCTCATAGCCATCCGTCAGGCCGAAGCGCATTTCGAGAATTTTACGTTCACGTTCCGTGAGCGTGGTCAGCACATCCCCGAGCTTTTCCTTCAACAAGCTGTAGCTGGTCACATCCGAAGGGTTTTCGGCGCTTTTGTCTTCGATGAAATCACCAACACTCACGTCGCCATCATCACCGACGGGCGCGTGAAGCGATACAGGTTGTTGCGCCATTTTGAGCAACGAGTTGATGCGGCTCACGGGCATGTGCATCTCATCGGCCACTTCTTCCGGCGTTGGTTCCCGGCCAAGTTCCTGGGTGAGCTGTTTCTGGGCACGCCAGAGTTTATTCATGATCTCGATCATGTGGACCGGAATCCGGATGGTGCGGGCCTGATCCGCGATCGAGCGGGTGATCGCCTGGCGAATCCACCAAATGGCGTAGGTGGAAAACTTATAGCCGCGACGATACTCGAATTTCTCGACGCCTTTCATCAAACCAATGTTGCCTTCCTGAATCAAATCGAGGAACGACTGACCGCGATTGGTGTATTTCTTGGCGACGGACACGACGAGCCGCAGATTCGCCTCGGCCATGTGCGTCTTGGCGCGATGCGCCCGGTCGGCGGAGCCTTTGAGGGAGGCGAAGGCTTTGAAGTATTCCTCCCGGGGCATGCGCACAAATTGTTCAAGCGTGCGGATGCGGGCGGATTCCGCTTCGATGGCGGCGCGGCGCTCGGTCGAGGTGCGGAGGCGTTCCAGTTCCTGAATATGCCGCCAGCTCGTTTGAAACTTTTCGTGAACGTTGCCGGCGACAACAATCATTTCTTCGATCACCTTCTGCTTGTAAGCGAACTTGGAGAACGTCTCCTGCACTTTGGCGCTGAGCTTTCCAAATTCCTTGTGCAGCTTTTCCTTGCGCCCCTTTTGCAGGGCTTTTTGCCAGGCGGCATATTTCTCATCTACCTTTTGGTCGAGCGTCCGGACTTTCTTGATGAAGGAGCGGAGATCGCGGAGGTGACCTTCCCGATTGGCGACTTTTTTGTCCACCACGACACGGTCAAAGCGTTCCTTCGGCGGTTCCGAGAGCAGTTTCTCGGCAATCGCAATGTGTTCCTTGGCCGTGAAACCCAAGCCACAAACGATGCCCTTCATCTCGATCTCCGCGTCTTCGATCCGCTTGCAGATTTCCACTTCCTGTTCGCGGGTGAGCAGTGGGACTTTGCCCATCTGGTTCATGTACATCCGCACCGGGTCGTCGAGAATTTCGAGCCGCGAATCCTCCTCCTGTTCCTCTGGCTCCGGCTGCTTGGTGCGTTGGACTTCCGCCTGGTCCACAATCTCAACATCCAGACTGCGGAGCTTGGTGAAAAGCGCGTCCAAATCTTCCGGGGTCAGACCGTCGGGTAGAACATCGTTGATGTCGTCGTAGGTTACGTAACCGTGTTCTTGCGCCAGGTGCAGCAGCGTTTTGACGGTCTCCGTCAGGTCAACCGTGCTAAGGACGGGGTTGGCCGAGACGTTCGCCAGGGCAGCGGCCAGACTTTTGGCGTCCGCTTTCGGGGTGGGGCTGCGCGGGGCTTCGACTTTTGGATGCCCGTTCTGCTTGGCGCTGGTTTCGGGCTGAACCTGGCCTTTGCGCTTGGCGTTGGGCAGGACAAAGCGGCTGCGTGCCACCGGTGACTTCGTTTGTTCCTTGTTGCGGCGACTGGCACCGGACGCTGCATTGCCACCGCGGTTTTCTTTTCGATTCAACATAGCTTTCAGACTGAGTAAGAGCCGTTTTAGTTCAGAAAAATGACATCTTTTGCCTCCGAAACCCCTTTTAGTGATTTCATTCGACGGCTTCGCGCTATCGGCACATTCCGGGAAACCGCCCTTAGAGGTTTGACGCGCCATCATGCTATCGTAATAAGTGGGGAACTCAATGATTAAATTGCCGGCCAGGAAGAATTGAATGTAAAGGCCCGGCATCAAGTGGTTGAATCGCAGTGTAAGTTATTGAAAGTTAGCTATTCGGAGGACTCGCATCGAGTTGGCCGGGGTTTTGTTGGGTTTTGTTTTTAAGGTGTAGCTACGGATGATTGCCCCCTCCTCATTCCTTGAAGGCCATTGAAAACGATTTTTATCTCAGGTCGCGAAAAAAACTTTGAACAAGAAGTCGACTCCGGCATCTGATATATCAGATTGAGTAAGATTTCGCTGTTCGTTTAGGGTTGGCATAGAGGTTTTGCTCGCAGTGCGGTGCGAACAGCGTCCTCCAAGTTGGCCGCATTGCCCTTCTGAGCGCCGCGGTGAAGGCGTTAAAACCTCGTCACCGTAGGGCCGGACGCAAGTCCGGCCCTTTTTGTTATTTGAACTTGAGGTTTAACGCCGGCAACAACTGCCGGCTTGAATTTTGTCCACCGGCGCCGCCGGCCTTTGTTTACTGCATAACAGAGCACGCAGAGCGCGATTGGAATTTTTTAAGGCAAGTCTTGCGGTTCTCAGAAGCTCTGGTCATCGCGTTCCGCTTGCTTTCCTGGACTGACCGGCTCGGCATGAAGATTTTACCCGTAGTCGCCGACGCGGATCGTTAGCTGGTAGTTTCAACGGCGGCCAGGTGACGCGCCTGGCGCCTCAGCGGCGCGACGCGGTGGCGGGCGCGGGGTGGGGCGGGGGTGGTTAGAAAATCACGGAGAAACTCGGGTTGATCATGTCTTCCACCTCGCTGGTAATCACGCCACATCGTTTCGGCCACGACTCCGGGGGGGAGCTTCACTTCGTCGGTTAGAAAAACGAAGAGCGATTCCATCAACCGCGCCAGGGCGATGGCATCCGTTCGTCGGATGCGGGTGTGCAGCCACCTGCTCCACTGCAGGAATGAGTGAAACGGTGACGCGCCTCCGCTCCAGATCAACGGCATCGTCTCCACAAAGTTTCCGCTGTTGCCGACCAAATCCCAGTAGCGGGCGAAGCGGCGCAGGGTTTGCATCGTGGCAAAATCAATCAGGCTGGTTTTCAGGATTTCATAGGGTGGGTGGGCGTTATAGACCATCTGCCACTCGGTGTCGTGGCGCACGATGGGTGTGCCGCGCAATCGTTTTAGGATGCCAACCTGGATTTCCTGTGGGCGCAGCGCGATGAGCTGGTCAAAACCCGCGCCGAAACTTTCAACCGTTTCGCCCGGTAAACCCACGATCAGATCTGCGTGAAGATGGACCCCTGTGTTCGCTCGCAGAAAACGGAAATTGTCCGCCAGGCGCGCGTAATCCTGCCGACGGCTGATCAGTCCGGCGACCTGGGGATTAAACGTCTGGATGCCGACTTCAAATTGGAGCGTGCCGGCCGGAAACTTCGCGATGATCTCACGCAATGCCTCCGGTAAACGGTCGGGGATCATTTCGAAGTGATAAAAATTTCCGGGCTGATGCCGCGCCAGAAAAAATTCGAGAATGGCGCGGCTCGTCGGGACGCTCAGGTTGAACGTGCGATCCACGAACTTGAATTGTTTCGCGCCCCGGTCGAGCAGCTTCTGCATTGCGTCAAGCATCGTGGGCAGCTCCACGGCTCGCACCGGCACGTCGAGTGCTGACAGGCAAAACTCGCAACTGAACGGACACCCGCGCGACGCCTCCACATAGAGGATGCGATGCGCGATGTCTTGGGCGTCATAAAGATCGTAGGGCAGGGCGAGCTGCGCAAAATCCGGTAGTGGGGCGGGAATAATTTTGGGCAAGCGGGGGGCCGGCTTGTCGCTCACGCTCAGAGTTTCGGATTTTAATTGAGCCTCCGGCAGTCGGCCGTTACGTAACAATTGCACGCACACTTCCGCAAACTTCAAATCCGCCTCCCCCGTGATGACGTGATCTGCCAGCCGCACGATTTCCTGTTGGCCGGTCTCGTGGCTCACCTCCGGTCCGCCGAGAATGACGATCAGGTCGGGGCGGATGCGTTTGAGGGTCGCGACGACTTCGGTGGTGGGCGCGACGTTCCAAATATAAACCCCCAGGCCGATGATGCGCGGATTGAGGGCGAGCAATGCTTCCGCGATGTCCACGGGGCGTTGATTGATGTCGAACTCCAGCAAACTTGCGCGGGGCTGGAGCGGGCCGAGGTTGGCCAGGAGATAGCGCAGCCCAAACGACGCGTGCAGGTATTTCGCATTGAGGGTGGCGAGAACGATGTCCGACATGGACAGCAGGGTAGCAGCGGCCCGGCGCCGCGCCAAGGCTGCGGTTTAACCGGGCGAGCGCGACGCCATGGGACAATCTTGGAAATGGCGGGCGGGCTCGGTCAGGGCGTGGGCCAGAACTCCCGCACGGTCCGCGCCCATTCGTCGGCCATGAGTTGATGGCCGGCATAGGTGGGGTGGATGCCGTCCCAGATCCAGTAGTCCGCCGGCGCTTTCTGACCGGCGGCGTCAAACACCGGTTGATATTGCACCAGCGCGGCGTGATATTTTCCGGCCAGTTTCGCGACAATTTCCTGCAACCGCCTGATGCCTGCCCTTGCGCTGCGTAGTTTGCCTTCGTTTTGCCGCCGGGTAGGAGGAACGGCGCTCAGAGCACAAGCCGGACGTTGGGATTGGCGGTCCGGCTATCGGCCAACAACCGGTCATAGCTCTTTTCGTAATGGTCAACTGGCACGTTCTGGCTGTGGTCATTCACACCGACCAGAATACTGATGAGATCGGGCGTTAGCTCGAGGGTGTCGGTCTGCCAACGTTCAGCGAGTGTTTCCACGGTGTTTCCGCTCACGCCGCGATTTAGAAACGTCAAGTTCAACTCGGGGAAGGCAGCCCCATATTTGGCGGCGAGGATGAAGACATAACCGTGGCCGAGGATGTGGTTCGGGTCCAAATTGCGGCCCCGATTGTTGTCCGTAATAGAATCGCCTTGAAAGAGGATACGGGCATGCTTGTGGAAAACGGGGAGCGGCATGACCTCGGAAACAACTGGCGTCTGAGCCGGTGCTTGGGGCAACACCAGCAGGACCGCGACTGCAAGCAGGGAAATCAGCCAGCGATGAATCATGGTAAAATCGTTTTTTTATGGTTGTCTCCGCCAAGCGATGGGGGTCGGCGACTGGCCAGCCAGGTGTTGAGTTTATCGAGTACGACGGCGGCGATTACCACGCTGCCGATGATGATCTGGCTGTAATTCTGATCAATGCCCAGAATAACAATGCCGCTGCTGATCATCTGGATGACGAGAGCGCCGAGGACCGCGCCCAGCGCGGAACCCTTGCCACCCGTCAGGCTGGCCCCGCCCACCACCGCCGCCGCAATGACGTTGAGTTCGTATCCTTGGCCGTCGCCCGACGTGGCGGCCCCATAATAGCCGAGGGAGAGCAGCGCGGCGACGCCCGCCGTGAATCCGGTCAGAAGATATACGCCCAACTTCACGCGCTCGACTCGGATGCCACTGAAGCGGGCGGCCAATTCATTGCTGCCGATTGCGTAGATTCGGCGTCCGATGGCGAGACGACTCAAGAAAATGCTGCCGCCGACGGTAACCAGCAGCATGACGGCCAGAGGCACGATACTAAGGCCATTCCCCACTTCGTAACGGATCAGCCCGCGAAAGGCCGGCGGAAAACCACCAATTGACTGGCCCTTGGTGGCGACGAAAGCAATGCCGCGAAGGATGGCCATGGCTCCGAGTGTGATGATGAAGGGATGGACGCGCAACGCAACGATGAGCCCGCCGTTGAGCAATCCGCAGAGGGCGGCGGTTCCCACGGCAGCGGTTGCGCCGAGGCCGATGCCAATCCAAGGCGGCCCGCCAGCGGCCGCACCGCCGGGGCCGTAATAGCGGAGGACGAGGGCGCCAACGGTGGAGGCCAGCGCGTAGATGGCGCCGACAGACAGGTCAATGCCGCCAGCGATAATCACGATGGACATGCCCACCGCCATGATGGCGATGAAGCTCGTATCCTTGGCGAGTTGGGCGAGGTTCTGTGCGTTGAGGAATTTATTTTTCTCGACCGACAGCGGCACCCGATTTCCGGCGGCATCGGTGGTGAAGACGCGCTGCGGCGTGCCGTCCGGCCCGGTCTCGAGGGCCGGCATCGCCACACGGCCGCTGAACCAAGTGAGCAACCCGGCAAGCGCGAGGATGACGAGAACAAGTCCGCTCTCCTGAAAGCGCAGAGCGGAACGGAGCGGCGGGGACATCAATTTATTTGGCTAACCATTTTTCCCAATTCTTGGCGAAGGCGTCCACGTTTTCCAAGGTGACCGGCGTCAGCGGACTGTTTTCGATCGGTGCGGGCGGACTTTTCTGGAGATGAATTTTCTCGATCAGGCGGGCGACGGAGTTGTAGCCGTAGCCGTAAACGTCCTGCGAGAGGAGCAACTGCACGTGTTTGCTCCGTACGTAAGCCAGTTCCGGTGGCAGGGCATCAACGGAGACGCAGAGGATTGATCCGGGCGGCCAGTTCAGGGCTTTATCTGTGAAGAGCGGCCAGCCCCCAAGCAGTCCCCAGCCCGTGATCTCCGGGTGTGCCTGCATGACTTGCTCAATCTTGGCGACGGCATCCTGGGGCGTCTCCTTGTGGTAATAGATGTCGAGCACCTTTATGTCGGGGTAGGCCTTGGCGGCGCTGCGGAACCCGGCCGCGCGCTGTTGGAGGTTCGCGGCGTTGGGATTGCCGTCAATCGCGGCCACGACGCCCTTGCCTTTCAGAAGTTTGGCGAGTTCCAAAAACGTCTGTTCACCGCACTTGAAATCGTCAACTCCCAGGGCGAGAAAACGTTTGCTGGCCGGCGCATCCCCCGAAAACGTGAGCACGGGAATGCCGCGCGCGTCCGCCCGATCAATGGCGTCGGTTAGCTTGTTGGCGTCGGAGCTGGAGAGGATGATGCCGTCCACGCCGCCCAGAATCATTTGCTCGATATATTCGGCCTGTTTCTGCGCGTCCTCCTCGTTGGGAGTACGCCAGTCAATCTTGATCGTTATCCCATACTTGGCGCCCAATTCGCGCGCGGCGGCATTCGCTCCCGAACGAGCGGCTTCGAAGAATTGATTGCCTTGGGATTTCCCGATCATGCCCAGGATGTAAGATTTTTTCTCCGCAGCCTGGCTGTCGCCGGTGAAAACGAGGACAAGACCGAGGGCCAGGCAGGGAAGAATTCGGGTCGGCATATTGAAGAGTGATAAGAATTGTTTTAGCGTCGGGTTCACAGGCGGTGACGTTACGCGGACGCCGCCCGGCGGCAAGGATTTTTCATCAGGTTTGGGAGGCGGGGGGCGAACTTATTTGAGGGCGGATACTCCCGGAAGGCGCAATGGCACAGTCGGATCCATGACTAAAGCGATCTGATACCGAGTGAACAACAAAATTGGGGCCACCAACTTGTGACGGACTTGGGAAGCCTCATCCGTTTCTACGTTCGTTTTTCATTGATACCATGAGTGCGTATGTTGGCTCCTATGGGTTCAATGCTCCCACCCGCCCACGCCCTGCATCCCCCCGTAATCCTCGTCCCCATCCAGCCCCAGCACCTTCCCGGCGCGGCGCGCAATCCGGCGGGAAAAAGCAAATTGCCGTCTGTTTTCCAGCTTGACCGGGCGGCGAACATTTCTGAACGTCTCCACCCATGAAACAAAAATATTTTGCGGCCTTGGCCTTGCTGGCGTTGACGATCACCGCCTGCACGACGCGTGATTCAGCGGAGGCGAACGGCACGAAGCCCAATACGCTCACCGCGCGGGAAAAGGCCGCCGGCTGGATATTGCTGTTCAACGGCGAAAACCTGAACGGCTGGCATAATTTCAAGAGCGACACTATCCGTCCGGGCTGGCAGGTGAAAGATGGGACGCTGGCCTGTGTGGACCCCAAGAATGCCGGTGACATTGTCACCGCCGAAAAGTTCGCCGGATTTGAACTGGAGCTGGAGTATAACATTTCGCACGCGGGAAACAGCGGCATCATGTATCACGTCACCGACGAAGGGTCGGCCGCCTGGGCGACGGGGCCGGAATTTCAGCTTGAAGACAATGTCGAGGCGCATGACCCGGTACGATGCGGCTGGCTCTATGCGCTCTACCAGCCGCCGGCTGATCCCAAGACGGGTAAACCGCTCGATGCCACCAAACCGGTGGGCGAGTGGAATCACGTTCGCCTGGTGATCTCGCCGGAAAAATGTGAGCACGTGATCAATGGCGTGAAGTATTTCGATTACGTCCTGGGCAGCGAAGATTTCAACAACCGGGTGGCAAAAAGCAAATTTGGCAAAATGCCGTTGTTTGCCAAGTCCGACCGGGGCTACATCGCCCTCCAGGGCGATCACGGGCAGGTTGCCTTCCGGAACATCAAAATCCGCCCGTTGGCCAAGTAATTTCCAATTCGATTGGGGGAGGGTGCATTAGCAACAGGCCGGCCTAACCGGAAGTTTTCACAAACTTCGTAGTGAGGAGGCGGATCCTTGGCAACGCGCACCCATCCGCCTCCTCACGTCGGCGGCTACAGTCCGTGGGCGTTTCGTGCCGGGTGTGAAATTCCCGGTCTAGCCGGCAAAATCATAATCGTACGGTTTGCGCATTTCGCGAGCGAGGTGAGCGTTGGCTTCTTTCGCGTTGTTCCCCACGAACACTTCCGCCGCCGCATCCCACTGGCATTTGAGGCCCAGTCGCAAGGCAATGACGATGAGGTGTCCAACACACGCCGAGCGATGGCCGGCCTCCACGGGGCTGATCGGCTCTTTGCGGGTGCGTACGGCGTCGAAGAAATTGCCCATGTGATCATTGCTGACTTCAAGGCGGATCGCGCTGTCCGGCAGGGGTGTCTCGATGATACTTTCACTGCTCGCTTCGAGGTTGCTGCGGTTGACCCAAATCCAGCCGTCCGTGCCCTCGAACTTCAAGCCATTGCGCTGGCCAGCCTGCTTGATCACCGCGCCGTAAGGGCTGTCGTCGGGTGTGGTCCGCACGACTTGCTTGACGCCATTGGCCCAGGTGAGCGTCGCTTCAAATTCGCTGGGCGTGGTGTAGCCGCCGGGAACGGGTTGCGTCAGCGCGCGGGCTTCGATTTCCGTCGGGCCGTCGAGACCAATGGCCCAGCGGGCGATGTCATTGTGGTGCGCGCCCCAGTCGGTGACGGGGCCGCCGGAATAATCCCACCACCAACGGAAGGTGCCGTGACAGCGTTCCTTGAGGTAATCCACCGCTGGCGACTGGCCGAGCCAGAAATCCCAGTTGAATCCTTCTGGCACGGGCTGGGTTTGAAAGGGTCCGCCACTGATGCCGGCGGGCACGAAAACGTTCACTTGTTTCAATTTACCGATGCGCCCGTTGCGAACCAACTCACAGGCAAGGCGAAATTTCTTGTCGCTGCGTTGTTGGGTGCCCGTTTGCAGGACGATGCCGCTGGCGCGCACGGCTTTGACCAGCCGCTTGCCTTCGTCAATTGTCAAGGTGAGGGGCTTCTCGCCGTACACGTTTTTCTTCGCCCGGGCGGCCGCCAGATTAACGAGCGTGTGCCAATGGTCGGGCGTGGCCTGGACAATAAACTGAATGTCGTCCCGCTCCATGACCTTGCGAAAATCGGTGAACTGCGCGGGGGGCTTTCCATTCTTGGCAAACTGTTTGGCCGCCTCCTCAACATGTTTCTGATCCACATCGCACACGGCAAGAATGTCGCCAAATCGGCTGGCGTTTTGGGCGTCGCCGCGACCCATGCCCCCGCAACCGATCAAGGCGACGCCGGGCCGGTCGTTCGGGCTGGCCGTTCGAGCCGTAGCTTCCTGTGCGTTGGTCAGTTCGCGTTGCACAAACCACAAAGGCAACCCGGTGGTGGCGGCAACGGTGGTGCATCGGGCGAGGAAGGAGCGGCGGGAAATATGAAGGGGTTTGGTCATGCACAAATTGAACTTTCAACCGGCTGGTATTGCAAGCGCAACTGTTCGCAACGGTACCGCCTGCGCAACGAACGAGCTTGGCGTTGGGAGTTCTGCGTTTACGCGGCCGGGTGGCAATCCGCTCAGGTTGCCTGAAGGTGTAACTTCTAACGGAGGGTCCGGCTCCGCCCGTGCGGAACATTTTGCAACCGGAGGGCGCTTGCCGCACCCTGTCGCCGGTGCCCATCCCCCGCCAACTGCAAACGCTCGACGACCTGCTCGCGCAGGCCGAGCATTACGCGAATCATTCCATGCGCAACTTCGGGCGGGTGCCGCCGACGTTGTTCCTGATCGGCGCGGAAGGCCCGGTCCTGTACATCCCAAACAATCTGGCCGACGAAGTCGCCAAGGATGACTTCGCCACGACTGCGCGCCTGATTTGCATCGCCCACGCCGCGACCGCCATCGTGATGACGCTCGAATCCTGGATCAAATCCGCTGCGCCCGGCGAGACGCTGGACATGACCGAACGGCCGTCCGAGGCGTTCGACCGGCGCGAAGTGGTGGTGCTCATGGGCGAATCGCGCAACGGGCACAAACAAAAATTCCTGCCCATCATCCGCAGCGACAATGGGAAATTCTTCGACTTTGGCGAAAGCGACATGCCGGGCTTGGAAAAAATGGAAGGCCGTTTCGCGCAAATCCTCCCGCCGAAAGTCCCCGACGCCCAATTGCGTGAAGTCGCCCAGGCCATGCTGCACGTCAAAGGCGTCACCGTTGGACAAGCCACCAAACCTCCCCGGCGACCGCGGGGCCGGCGCTGACCGCCCGTGGACTTCAAACCTTCGGGGGAGTTGCTCCCGGGTATGGTTCACCCGCCACGAGCAAATTGCTGACGGTACGGGCATCAGGCCGGTCAAACTTCGAGTGAATTTTCTAGACGGGCCGTTTTTCTCGGAGAAAAATGGTGGGCGCTGCAGGATTCGAACCTGCGTTTCGAGGGGTGACAACGCCTCCGGCGCTGCCGCTTGTTGCAAGGTTTGTGTCATTCATTGCAACGAGAGAATGCAGTGCTAGCATGTAAAATCAAGGATTTATTTGCATCTAGCGGCAGAGAGTGACAGGAAATGGCGTGTCGTGTTGTGTCGGACCTGCATCGGTGTGTCGTGACTGTGTCAGGATTACTTTCGTTCCTGTTTTGTGTCGTGGTGTGTCGGCACAGGAGGGGAGGGGGGGATGCAAGTCACGCTACCCGGGGGGGGAGTAATCGCGTTTGAGTTCGCCTTCGGAAATTTTGGCTTTAGAGGTTTACGCTCTCAGCCCATCGTTGCCCGCCGTTGCACTCGGCCTGAGTGAACACGCATTGACTGACCTGGTGCATGCGACCGCCTTGGCGGCGTTTCAGACGGCGAAAGTAGAGGATCAATCTAAGATGAAACGGACCGGCGGGTAGTCAAGCGTTTGGACTATTTTGTGTATTTCACCAGCCAAGCGGCCGTAATGGTCGCCGTACGGCGAGTCGTGTAAGAGGGTGTAGCCACAGTAGTGCTGAAACCGGACCCGGTCGCGTAGCCAGGCGAAAGAGCCGTGGCTTCCGCCGTGCCATGGGTGAAACTGCTGCCATGCGTGGTGACCGTGCCTAAGTCCACCAGGTTGGCCGCAGTAATGATAACCGCATCAGCACCGTGTTTCTTGGCTTCACCTGCATAATGTTTGTCGTTACCATTGCTTGTGACCAGCTTCCCAATCACTTCATAACCCTGCGAAGGAAAACTTCGCCCGTGAAAGATTTGGATGCCATCTACGGTAAGCATGAGTCCACCATCAGCGACAGGCCACTCCTTCTGCTTGCCCACGTATGGATAGAAGTCGCTCGTGGGCATCAGCGCGCAGCCGACCAACATCAACAACAGAAGCAGGGACAGCGATTTCATGGCCTTGGTCTGCCCGATCCAGCACGCCGCGTCAATGCTTTTTGGGCTTGTTTACAATCGGGAGTGGCAGCGCCGTCTCCGCATTTTTGCCGTTTGCTTCCGGGGCAGATCGTGCGCCGAAAAAGGTTTCAAATCGTCGCACGCGCCACGCCCCTTTGACGTTTCAAAGCCTTCCTGGACTCCGCTTACCTGAACCCTGTGGCAAGCCGACAAGAGCGCGGAAGCCCGCCCGCAAGCGAATTGCGGCTGCTTTCAGTCAATGCTACACACGTCAACACTTGCAACGCTCGCCATTGACCCAGTGGAACGAGTGTAGCGAGTGTAGAAATCTCGGTAAGAAGCCATTTGAACTCATTTGGTGGCAGAAAAAACGGCCCAGTAGATGGCGAGCGTAGCGAGTGTAGCGAGTGTAGCAGGCATGGGGCAAACTTCCCGCTTTTACCTCGTAGCAAAAAGGCATTTTCGACAACGGCAGGCGCTACACTCGCTACACTCGCTACACTCGACCCCGAACCTTTGCGCAATGATGGCTAGTTTCCGCCACTACTTCCAAACGTTTGGACTGTTGTGGGATCATCCCACACCAGGCGTTTTTATTCTGGGATTGGATTTCTCATCCGGCGATAGACACGCCTGGACCAGCCACCGCCTTGCGGCTTGATTTCTTCTGGCGTCAAAATGCCGGCGTCCTTCATTTGTTCCAGGAGCGCGCGAGCCGCCGGTGCGCTGGCTACGATGTGCGCTTGTTGTACGTCGCGGGCGTCAATGTAGTCGCGGCCTTTGGATTTCCACTTGTCGAACAGATCGATGACCGCTTCGTCCAGCTTTTCGGCTGCCTGGTGACGGCCTCGGGCGAGCACATTCAATTGTTGGTCCACGAACCACTGAACGACCGCAATGGCGCTCTGCGCGGTTTCGGCGTCGAGACGGTGGTTATGGGCATCCGGGCCATGGAGCGCGGCGTGGAGCACTAGCGCAACACGCCAAGCCTGTTCGCCGTAGCGACTGGCGAACTGCCCCACGTCGGCGAGCTCGATCGCGCGCCGGTCCACGACCGAGTTAAAAAAATCGTCCAGTAATCGTTTGGCTTCGGGCGACGCCTCGACGCGAAACGGCTTGGCGGCGGCGTGGTAAGTGGCGAGCAAGTCGGAGACCAGGCCGGCCCACTGAGCATTGACGGCTTCACTGACAGCTTGGGCTTCGCCATCGAGGATTTTCTGGGTCGTCGCTTGTGTGTGGCAGGGCAGGAAGCGTGGCAGAAAACCGGACTGTGCCAGCGTATCGGTTCCAAACAGCCGGGCCATTGCGTCGGGTTGAACAAGCCAGAGAACCGAGAGACACGGCTTGCGGAGTGTGACCGGTTCACGACCGAGACGATCCACGCGCAGAAAATCGCCGGAGAAGCCGCTCAGGTAAATCGCTTCGTCGGTGCTCTTGGTCGCGTTGTAACGACCGCAAACGATGTCCACGATCTGCCGGGCTTCCGGGCTGGCGCTGAAAAGGGTTTCCCGATTCATTGCCAACAGGACCGCCAGCTTTTCGCTCGTCACGTCGCCACAGGTGATGCAAGGCGGTGCGTTCTCCTGGTTCTTTTCTGCGAGTCGGGCGTTCTTGTATTCCAGTTCGCCCAACATTCGTTTGCGGTCGTCGTCGTCGCTGGACTTGGCGGCTTTTTTTTCGAGGTTGGCGACTTCGCGATTGAGCACGGCAATTTCACTGGCGAGCCTAGGTGCGGTCGTTTGCCGAAAGGTTTCGTGGAGCTTGTGCTGGTGGTCGACGATCGAATTCGCGATGCGGCTAAAGACCTGGCTCTTGCCGCTGCCGCTTTCGGCGGACGCCAGCAAAAAGAGGTTGGCCCGCGTAACACGGTCGGCTCCGGACACAATTTCGAGACCCGCCCCAATCGCGGCGCTGGCGACACCCAGGGCGCAGACCGCGGGCAATGCGACCGGGACCCGTTCACACCGCGCGACGGCAGCCACGATGACAGCCAATGCCGGAGGCAGTGATTCGATGGGGAACGGTTTCGCCCGGGCGTCGTCGCCTTCTTCTTCCGGCGGCCACGTGATGATGGGCTTTGAAACATTTCGCGGTGGGGCGGCTTGAAGATCGGGCGGGGGCGTGAAAAGTTGCGCGGCGACAAGCGCGGCTTGGAATTCTTCGGGCGTCAGGCCGGCGCGGAGGGCGTCATTCAAATCTTTGAAGTCGCCGGGTGTTTGAACGAGGTGAACAGTTTTGCAGCCGCCGTACTCGGCCGCTTCGCGGGTCCACTTCTGGGCGGGTGTTTCGTCCCGATCGAGTCGCGGCGCGTCGTTTTGCGGGAACAAAACCAGCGCAGCGTCTGGCGGGAACAAACCGGCGAGCCGTCTGCCGTTCTCCGCGCCTCGGGTGGCAATGGCCGCAATGCCTGGTAAACCATCGGGCGACTGGTGCCAGCCGGCGAGATCGAGCGCGGCGAGCATATCGAATTGCGACTCGAAAGCCCAAACGGTCCTGGCTGAGTGAGCCTCGCCGATGATAAGCGGCAGTCCCGGGCCGCTTGGCGTGTAGAACCAATGCGCTTTTTCGCTACCGTCCGGTTGACGCTTCACTGCGCGGACATGGGCGCGAACAATAGCGCCGTTTGCGTCATAGACCGGGAACGCGATCCCGTTTCGGAAAAAGCCAATCAGTCCAAACGTTTGTAGGACCGTGACAAATTCCGGTGTCAGTGCGCGCCACTTGGCGAACTGCGCAGCGCGGGCGGGTGTGAAGTCGCGGACGCATTGCGGCCAGTCCAACGATTGTGAACTGCCGTTTGCATTCTGCCGCTGCGGTACGGTTACGCCAACGAGATTGATGTATTCGCGGCAGGCGTCGGCGTTGGAAAGGCCGCGCAGTTTTCCGAGCCAGTCGGCTTCATCGCCGCCTCCGCAGCCAGCGTGACATTTCCAAGCCCAAGTTCCATCTTCTCGTTGATAGGAAGAAAATGAGTTAGATGAATCCTCATGAAACATGCAACGCGCGGACTTTTTGGCGCGGTCGCCGTGGCCGCATTGCGACATGAGCGCGGGCAATGGCAGGCGTTGCTTGGCTTGGCCAAGCAAGTCAGTTGTTGGAGTCATCGCTTGGGAGGGCTGGTTTCTTCCGGGCAAGCTTGGGTGACGAAGGCGAGCGCTTCTTGGTACGTTGCCTGAAGGTAATCAATCAATCGCGGAAAATCGTCACGGTGAACTGCAATCGTCTCTGGTGGCTCAAATCCGCTGTCCTGCTCAATGCAGATGTAGCCGCCCCGGCTGAGGAAAACTTCAATCTTGCTTCGCGCGTTTATTATTCGTTCATCCATAGTTTTGGTTTCTCAACTTCAGCGGGCAGGGGAAATTCCAGGCCATGCAAAATGTGTAACCAGCGCGGCGTTAGACTTTATGCGGACGCCCAGGCGCGGACAGTCAACCTCATCCGCACCATTGACCAAACACCGGTAGCACGCTGGGTAATCGTCCGAGTTTGCGCTCCGCTCGCCGGCATACCGTGCAGTAATCTGTGGCACGCCGTGTTGGCGCGAATAACTCCAGACATCTTCGTCCGACCAATCGCGTAACGGAAAGGCTACTGATGGACTACCGGCTGGCCCGACAGAGATTTCAGTGGTGAAGCCGGTCGGCGAGACCGTCTTGTCTTTGTCACTCGCTTTACTGCCCAGCAAAATCACATCCCAAGGTAGAGTGACCTCTGCCGTACGAACTCGGTTCACGATCAAATCAAAAAATACGCACAAAGAGTCACCTTCTGCCGGCTCGTACAGATTCAGGCTTACGTCTAGCAACATCGTGCCCACTGAGTAACGCGATACCAGGTCGAGGCGATTGTTACCCTCGCGCACGCCCGTCTGTGCCGGTGGCCAATCAAACACACTCAAATTCCAACTGGCAGCCAGTTCATTTGCCCACCTGGTCTTTTGCGGCATGTGAGGCTGCCGAAAGAACACAACCGGAATCTGCGGCCATCGTTGGCGCGCCAGCGCTAGCAACACCATCGAGTCTTTGCCACTCGACCACGCCACGACTGGCGCGCGGAACTGCGTCGCTACCGCATCAAAAACGCGTTGGGCGCTGTCCAGTTTTGCTGCGAGTTCACTCTGGGGACGTTTGAGCGGGATTTGTGGTGCTTTCATTTTTGCTTGGCTGGTTGTTCATACGGTTAAGGAACTTCACGAAGTCAGATTCGCGAACGAAGCATTTAGCGCCGACGCCGACGGCGGGC
>JANYBF010000207.1 GCA_025360895.1 Verrucomicrobiota bacterium | reverse complement strand
GACCGCGAAACGTTTATAAACGGGCGCGACCGCCGTTCCAGTTCCTTTTTGAACGCCTGACCGATATAGCCGGTGCCCCCGAGTAGAAGAATCATTTTTGAATTGTGAGTCGTTTAGCTTCCGCGACCACGTCGCAAAGATAGGCCCGGTATTCGCAGTTGGGCATCTGGTCCGCAAGGTCACTCAGTTGGGCCAGGGACAGAAAGCCCGCGCGGAAAGCTGCTTCCTCCGGACACCCAATTTTCACGCCGGCCCGTTTTTCAATGGTCTGCACATATGCGCTCGCTTCGTGCAGACTGCTGCTCGTGCCGGCGTCCAGCCAGGCGAATCCGCGCGCCAACCGCTGCACGCGCAACTTTCCCCACCGCAAATAGGAGACATTTAGATCAGTGATCTCCAACTCACCACGCGCCGACGGCTGCTGCGCTTTGGTCAGCGCCACCACTTCGTTGTCGAAAATGTAGAGCCCCGGGACAGCGTAGTTGCTCTTGGGTGATTTGGGTTTTTCCTCAATCGAAATTGCCTGACTCGCTGCGTTGAACTCCACCACCCCGTAGCGTTCTGGATCGTTGACGTGATAGCCGAAAATCGTCGCCCCGCCATTGAACTCCGCAAACGCCTTATTGAACCCATCGCCACCATAAAAAATATTATCACCGAGAATCAATGCCACGTTGTCGTTACCGATAAAGGATTCCGCAATCAGAAATGCCTGCGCAATGCCGGCGGGTTTGGCCTGCTCGCGATAATCAATGGTCAGCCCGAAACGGCTGCCATCACCGAGTAATTGTCTAAAGCGCGGCAGATCATGGGGCGTGGAAATGAGACAAAGCTCCCGAATGCCGCCCTCAATCAGAGTCGTGAGCGGATAATAAACCATCGGCTTATCATAAACCGGCTGGAGTTGTTTGCTCGCGACGAGCGTCAGCGGATACAACCGCGATCCCGCCCCGCCCGCGAGTATTATGCCTTTCATTTTATTCATGCCTGCAAATTTGAGTCTCTAAAATGCAACCAAACCGGCCTGATGCAAGATATTTGCGGGCTCATTTATCTGGTGTGCTTGGTTGAAGCAATCTAGCCACACTACCGCGCCTGCAACAGCACACGGAATGCCCGGCCCAGGTGCTGGGGATGAATGAGGGTTTGAAATTCACGGCTTTGTTTCGCCGTCCAGGTTCCATTGCGCGCCGGGTCCTGCCAAAATCGTTCCGCGATACCCGTGAGAAATGCCGCCTGCGTTGCCGACGGCGCGGTTCGCAATCCGGCGGCCTCGCCCGCATTACGAATCATGGAAAAGTTTACATGCGCGGTGATGTCCTGTTGCCCGGGATCAGCGAGAACATCATTGCTCTGTTGGTGATTCCGATAGGCACGCAGCGTTCCCTTCGTGCGGTGCGGGGCGAAGAATTCCTCACTCTCCAACCCGTAATCAAAGGTCAATAATTTACCTCGTTGCAAAACCCCAGCGGCGTCACCCCACCACTTCGCCGCCATCGGGCAGATCTCCGTGGTAAAACCATCCGGCAAAACTTTGATCAACTCCGGCGCAATGCGTGGTGGAATGATTAACTTCGTCTGAGCTGGGGGCAAGCGTACCCATGAGTATTCGTCGTCCTTCCAAGCAACCCCCCACTCAAACCACACTTGCCGATAGGCATCCCAGCCCATTCGGTGAACGGGCATGGCGTCGAGGAGCTCGTTGGCAAAAATAATCCCAGTCAAACTTGGCTTGGCTTGCCCCACCATTGCTAACGAATCGGCCCAGCGAATATGCTGGGAAAACTCTACCAAGGTTGCACTTTGCCACTGCCGCCGGCGAATCGAAGGCTCAATGATCCAATATTCCACTTGCGTGAATAGCTCCGGTCGCCGCCCCCGCAGCCAAGTCAGGATATCCCTCGCCAACTGGCCATCGTGCGCGCCAGCTTCGATGAGCAAACACTTGTTATCTGCGGTTGTCTGGGATCCTAACCCCGTTTTACCGATCTGGTTTAGCGGCAACGTTGTCGGTCCAATCAAGTATTGAACCATCCATTCGGCGAATTGGAGCGCAAGCAGTTCACCAAAAACGGATCCCACGCTCACACTGGTATAAAAATCCCCGGGCCGCCCAATGGTGTCATCATCCGTTTCATAGAATCCAGTATCAGGACAATACAACGCCAGTTCCATAAAACGGGCGAACGGAATCGCCCCTTGGACGGCAATTTCACCCCGGATTTTCTCAGAAAGACTATTCAAAGGCTGGTCAACGGATTAAGTGGTGCGGGTTTAGCTTAGTGGGAAACGGATTGCAAAGAATTTATGGCAAAGATTGATTCATTCTTCAACTTGATGTTTGAACAGAAGGCCTCCGATGTGCATCTCTCGGCGGGTAACAATCCGATGTTGCGCATCAACGGCGAACTCCAGCGCGTCGAGCATCCGCCGCTCGAAAATGATGCGCTCAAAGCGATGTTGTACGAAATCGCACCGGAATATAAGATCAAAATCTTTGAAGAAACCGGCGATGTGGACTTTGGTTACGAAATCCCGAATATCTCCCGCTTCCGCGCCAATTTCTTCAACCAGAAAAACGGGATCGGCGCCGTCTTCCGGCAGATTCCCAGCAAGGTCCTCTCCTTTGAAGATTTTGAGAAGTTCGACGCCCCACTGCCTGCGGTTCTGAAGAAATTCGCCATGCTCCACAAAGGCTTGGTGATCGTCACCGGCCCGACGGGCTCCGGCAAATCCACCACGCTTGCAACGATGCTGGATTACGTAAACAAGAACCGCCGGGATCATATCATCACGATGGAAGACCCGATCGAGTTCGTGCATGAGAGCAAGAACTGCCTGGTCAATCAACGGGAAGTAGGCTTGCACACGAAAAGTTTTGCGGCCGGACTCAAAGGCGCGTTACGCGAAGACCCAGACGTGGTCTTGATCGGGGAAATGCGCGATCTGGAAACCATTGAAATGGCGATTTTGGCAGCCAATACCGGTCACTTGGTATTCGGCACCCTACACACCCCCAGCGCGGCCAAGACCGTGGACCGCATCATTGACGTGTTTCCGGCAGACCAGCAAAATAAAATCCGCACCACTTTATCCGAATCGCTCAAGGGCATTATCGCGCAGAATTTATTCAAGCGGATTGACAAAAAAGGTCGGGTCGCGGCATTGGAGATTCTGGTGTTTACCACGGCCATTGCCAATCTGGTCCGGGAAGGCAAAACCCACCAGATTCCAGGCATGATTCAAGTCGGCAAGCGATTGGGCAACCAACCCCTAGACGACGCCATCATGGAACATGTGCGGATGAAACGCATTTCGCCCGAAGAGGCCTACGAAAAATCGCTCGATAAACGCAAATTCCGGCCTCTCTTGGCCCACCCACCGGAAGAAGACGAGACCTAAAATTATGATGCGCCGCCCGGAACTGGACTATTTCCTGACCACGATGCTGGATTCGCAGCCGGAAGTTTCCGACTTGCTCTTCACTGTCAACCGCCCGCTGCAAGTGGAAGCCTACGGCGAACTCAAACCAGTCCCGCTCGAACCGGCACTCGACCGGCTCACGCCTTATCAGAGTGAAGCGATTGCGCTCAACCTCGTGGGTGAGAACCAGTGGCACTTGCAAGACTTGATGCGCAAAGGCTCCTGTGACACGTCCTTCCAACTTGGGGAACGCGCCCGTTTTCGCGTCAATATTTTTTCCCAACGTGGCCATTACTCCATCGTCTGCCGCAAACTCAACACCGTCATCCCCACGCTCGCCACGTTAAAATTTCCGGAAATTCTCCAGCAAATTCCCCGCGAAAAAACCGGCTTGGTCCTGGTCACGGGCGCCACTGGTTCCGGCAAATCCACCACCTTGGCGGCCGTCCTCAACGAGATCAACCTGACCAAATCGGTTCACATTGTCACCCTCGAAGACCCGGTGGAGTTCGTGTATCCCAGTGTCTGTGCCACATTCAATCAACGCGAACAAGGCACCGACTTTGATTGTTTCTCCAGCGGTCTGCGCGCCGCCTTGCGCCAGGCGCCCAAGGTCATTCTGGTTGGCGAAATGCGCGATCGCGAGACCGTCAGTATTGCTTTGAGCGCCGCGGAGACGGGACACCTCGTCGTGAGTACGCTGCACACGATTGACGCCGGCCAGACCATCAACCGCATTTTGGGTATGTTCGAGCCGGAGGAACAGGAACAAATTCGATTGCGCCTCGCCGACTCGTTGCGCTGGGTTGTTAGCCAACGGCTTGTCCCCCGGGTCGGTGGTGGCCGGCACGCCCTGCTGGAGATCATGGGCTCCAACCTCCGCACCCAAGAATCGATCCGCCTCGGCGAAAGCGAGGGCAAGAGCTTTTACGAAATCATTGAGGCCAACTACGCCTTCGGCTGGCGCACCTTTGATCAGGCGGCGCTTGAGTCCTTCGAACTGGGCCAAATCACGGAGGAAAATGCCCTGCTCTACTGTTCCAAACGCGGCACCCTTACCCGCGGCATGGATAACATGAAAAAGGCCCGGGGCGAAATCACGACCACCGCCGGCTCGCTCCGCATGAAAGGATTGATCGATCCCTTGGGCAGCGCCCGTCCGATATCCGCCGGCACTCTTAAAATCAAGTAACCTATGAACGATCAATTCGAATTCATCAGCGCGTCCGACAAACCTGCGCTGCTCGCCTTCTCGACCCCCGAATGGTTGGATGCGGTGAAAATTGCCTTGCAGGAACTGGGTTACAAGGTTCACACCGCCGCGACGCACAGCGATTTCCTTCTCCGCTTCAGCCAGGTGCGCTATCAGGTCGTCATCGTTGAGGAGCGGTTTGCCGCCAACACCCTCGAAGAAAACCTCACCCTGCAAGCCTTGCAGCAGATGCCCATGAACCAGCGCCGCCACGCGACCATCGTGTTGCTGGGTGAATCTTTCCAGACCTTTACCCCCCTGCAAGCATTCCAGCAAAGCGTGCATGCCGTCATCAACAGTTCCGAGCTGTTTCTCATTAAACAACTCATTGAAAAGTCGGTCGCCGACAACCAGATGTTCCTGCACAGTTACAACGAAGTGCAGGCACGCCTCTACGCGACGACGACGCGTTAGGCAAAAGCGCCGTCACCGTCAGCCCGCCGCGACTCGCAGCAATGCCGCACAAAGGTGCGTGAATTTTTCCCCCGCTCCGTTATCTTCGCGGCATGACTCGCCTCGATCAGGCACTTGTAGAGCGTGGAATCTGTGACAGCCGAGAGCGAGCCAAACGCGCCGTCATGGCTGGCCAGGTGCTGATTAACGGGCACCCGGCGCGCAAAGCCAGTGATTCTGTACGCCCCGAGGATAATCTCACCCTGGCCACCCCCGAAAAATTTGTCAGCCGGGGCGGCCACAAACTCGAGCACGCCCTCCAGTATTTTCAACTGACCGTAACCGGTCAAACGGCGATTGATCTGGGCGCCTCCACCGGCGGCTTCACCGACTGCCTGTTACAGGCGGGTGCCAAGCAGGTTTTCGCGGTGGATGTCGGCCACGGCCAGTTGGCTTGGAAACTTCGCCGCGACGCCCGGGTCCAAGTCATGGAGAAAACCAACGCCCGTCATCTCACACCCGCCCAGTTTCCCCAGCCGTTTGCGCCCGCAGACCTCATCGTCATTGATTGCTCCTTTATCTCGCTGCGGAAAATTCTGCCCCCCGCCGTTGCATTGTTGCGCGCACCCGGTAGAATCGTCGCGTTGATCAAGCCGCAGTTCGAGGCGGGCAAGGCCGAAGCCGACAAGGGCGCGGGCGTAATCACCGACGCGGCGATCCACGAGCGCGTGCTCCGCGAGTTGCAGGTGTTTGTCGCCGGGGAAACCCCACTGCGCTGGTGCGCGGTAACGGCGTCCCCCCTGCTCGGGCCGGCGGGCAATAAAGAATTTCTGGTATTGATTGAAAAAAACGGTTGAGCAAATCCAGCGCATCGGGTTGATCGGAAATTCCGAAAAGCCGACTTGCGCCCGGGTCGTGCGCCGGGCCGAAAAGTTGATCCGGGCCACCGGGCGAAAAGTCTTTTGCGACCCGGCGACCGCCCAACTCGCCCGCCTCGACGCCACGGTTTGCACCAACGCCGCCGCCTTGGCGCGCAGCGTGGATCTGCTGCTCGTCTTCGGGGGCGATGGCACCATGCTCCGCGCCGCGCATGAAATTGCCGGTTCCCCGACCCCCATGCTCGGCATCAACATCGGCGGCCTCGGTTTTCTCACAGCGGTATCGTCCGACGAATTGGAGCCAGCGCTCAAACGGCTCTGGTACGGTGAATTCAAATTCGAACGGCGCGCCCTCATCGAAGCCACCAGCCGGCGGGAAGGACGCCCAGTTCGTCACGTCGCGCTCAACGACATTGTCATCGGGCGCGGCGAAGTCTCGCGCCTGATCGAACTCGAAGTGGACGTGAATGGCGATCCACTGACCCGCTATCGGTGCGATGGTCTGATCGTCAGTTCCCCCACCGGTTCCACCGCCTATTCCCTCGCGGCCGGCGGAGCGGTGGTTCTTCCAACCGCCGAAGTGTTTGCCCTCACCCCGATCTGCCCGCACACGCTTTCCAACCGATCGCTCATTGTGCCGTTGAGTGCGACCATCCGCATCAAACCGATCAGTCCGACGCCGGCCACCATCCTCAGCGCCGACGGCCAGGTGATCAGCGTCCTCGCGCCCGGAGACGCGGTCACCGTTCGCCGCAGCCGGCACACCATCCGGCTCATGCAGTTGGCGGACAGTTCGTTCTTCGAAGCCTTGCGGCGTAAACTCCATTGGCGCGGCGCCTATGATTTGTAAGGCCATGCTCCGAAAACTTCAGCCTGCAACCGTCGGTGTCCCGAGGGTCGCAGCCTCGCAAACAATCAAATGATTCGCCTTGTTGATATTGCCGCCCAGGTGGGGGTTTCCGTGATGACCGTCTCGAAAGCCTTGCGCGACCAACCCGACGTGGCGGCGGCGACCCGCGCCCGCATCAAAAAGGCGGCCCAGGAAATGGGTTACGTGCCTGATTCCGCCGCCTTGGGACTGCGGTTGGGTACCACCAAACTGTTTGGCCTGGTGATTCCTGCCACCACGAATCCCATCTTCGCGCGCGTCGTGCTGGCGGTCGAAGAACGTGCCCGGGAACTCGGCTACGACGTGCTGCTGATGCACACCCAAAACTTGATCGAACGCGAGGAGGCTTGCCTCCGTCGCCTGCTGTCGCGCCGCGTGGACGGAATTTTTATCGCGCCGGTGTATCGGATGGAAAGCGATGCCCGCATTTACCGCGAATTGCAAGCCCGCAAGACGCCGGTTGTCCTGCTGGGTTCACCCGGCGCCTGTTGCAGCCAGTTTGCAAGCGTGCAGGGGGATGATCTCGCCGCCAGTTTTGCCGCCACGCAACACTTGTTGCAGTTGGGGCATCAACGCATCGCCTATCTGGCCGGCCCGTTGCCCGCCATGTGGGCGCAGGAACGATTTGAAGGCTACCGGCGCGCCCACCGCGACGCCGGCCTCGACGTGGATGACCGCCTTGTTTTTCACGCCGGCAGCACCATCGAGGATGGGGTAAAAGCCGCGCTCCAGTTCGTCAATGAAAAGCGCGCCGCCACCGCCGTGCTGGCCGTGAACGATCTGGTTGCGGTCGGTTGCGCCAACACGCTGCTTCAGCAGGGCCTCCGCATTCCCCAAGACCTCTCGCTCGTCGGCTTCGGCAACATCCTCCTTGCCGAACATTTTCGGATCCCGTTGACGACGGTTCGCCAGCCCAAATTCCGGCTCGGCACGGCGGCGATCGAAATGATGTTGCAGTTGCTCCGCGGTGAACCGGTTGAAAACCGTCGTCTCCCGGCCGAACTCATTATTCGCGCCAGCACGGCCGCCCTGCGGTCAGCTTGATTGCCCCCGGCGGACCAAGGTTAAAGCCGGATGTGGTATCCCCCCTGCTTAAGACTGCGCATGAAGAAGATATTTTACGGCATCGGAATCCTCACGGTGTTTTTCGGCGTCATCTGGGCTTCCAAAGCTTGGTCCACGATCCGGGCCAATGCGCGCACCGCGCAGTTCAACGAAGACATCGAGAACCTCTTCTCGGGGCTTCAAAAATACAAAGAACGCATCGGCGCCTATCCCGTCGGTGGCAATGCCCAGGTGGCCAAGGCGCTGCAAGGCAACAATTCCAAAAACATTATCATCCTGGTTGGCCGCAAGACCGAGTTGAATGAAAAGGGCGAATACCTTGATCCTTGGGGCACTCCACTCCGCATCTATTTCTCGGATGTCGGCGTCCTGATCCGCTCCGCCGGTCCGAACCGCCGGTTTGATGACAGCACTGTCCTGGATGCGGACGATGTGCTCCGCTCGAACTGATTCAAATCAGACAGCATAAGCCGGGCCGGGCGATGTTCTCTGGTTGTGATTCGCTTCGGAAGAATGGCAATGGTTGCGGGATTTCCAAAAAGCTCACGGAACGAATCTCCTACTCGCCTTAAGCGATAAGCGGCTCAACGTTTTTGTCAGTGCCAAAGACTTGGCGGCACTGATCTGACGTGGATTAAAAGTTCAATAAACGAGCAAAGCTTATTTTTCACTCGGCGGTCCCGGAGGACCAGAAAATCCAGGAAACGGACCTGGGCGAGTTGGAGCCAAATCTTTATCAATTCCCGCGCGGAGTTGTTCTTCGCTCAGTGCCCCGCTCTGATCGCCACTCCAACCGGCAAACCATTTGGCGAAGGTTTGATCCATCTCGGCTTGGGTAATGACGGAATCTTTGTCCTGGTCAAACGCCTCCACAAACATGTCCCCGAGAAATGCGCCGGGCCCAAAACCGCCGGGCCCGCCCGGCCCACTACGATTTCCGGGTCCCCGGCCCGGATCGCCGGGCGGGCCACCCGGGAAACCACCATTGCCCAGTTCTTGCCCGGACGACTTTCCGGCAACCTGATCCATCACCGATTTGGTCCGAATCTCGACAAAGGGTTTTATCGGTTTGATGCCTTGTCCGCCGAACATGCCAAAACCGCCACTCTGTAAAATTTCTCCGGCGACCGCCTTATCGAAGCGTGCCAGTTTCGTTTGCGATTCCTCTGCCACCGCCGGTCGGATCGCCACCGCAATCTCATCCACCTGATTGGTGAATCGTCCGGGCTTGAAGATCGTCTGGCTGAACTCCTGCAACCGGGCCCGGTAGAGCTTTTGGAAAGCTTCGAGTTTGAACATTCTTTCCAAAAACCGGTTGTTGCCCTGCCAGGGGTGGTCAAGGCTTAGATTCTCTCGTTGTTCCTGGGTGCCGCGCATCCCGAACTGGCCGAACGAATGATCCTGATCCCACGGGATAAACGTAAATAATTGACTCTTGGGGTGCAGATGCAAATAGAAGTTTTGCCCCGGCCCGAAGATGCCGTCCAAATCCGAAAGCCAGACCATGGCCGCCATAAAACGGGCAAATTCTTCGAGGTCAATATAGTTTCCCGCCTGCGCGGCGAATGCCACGTCGTTGGCGTTGGAAACCAGTTCGCAAAAATCCATCACCCGGCTTTTCTGCGCTTCGTCCAGGGTTGTTTTTGGGTCGTAGGTCTGGCTGTACTTCGACCACTCGGGGCCCAGATCGGCAAACAGGGAAGGCGTCACCGGTTTGAAAATTGCGCCGTGTTTCGCACCGAAATTTCGCTCGGCAAAATGTTTATCCACCTCCTCGCTGAGCGAATACAAACCAAAATACTTCCGGTCAAACTTGCCAGGCACGGTGACGAAGACCCGCGCATACGCGGTGCGCGGGGCGGGAACGCCGGCATCCCGATAAAGCCGGTAGGCAAGCCCTTCATTCATCCAGCCGGCATCCGTGACGTTGTTTTGGAGATTGAGTTTGGACACGCCGGCGAGCGTATTGCCTTTGGCGTATTTATTGAGATCAATTTTGAGGGAACGTTTGACCGAATTGCGCGACTCCAGGAAAGTGCCATTGCCCTTGTAACGAACCGCCACATCCGGGAAACGCCGGTCCTCAAATTCCAAATCGGCATGGACGTACACAAATTCGATTCCCATCGCCGACGCCAGACCATTTCGTTTGCCTTTCGGACCTTGCAGGTTCATGCCTCCGCCCGGGTCCATGCCCATGCCCCGGCCCGGCCCGCCGGCGTTCGGTGGTGGCATCATGGTTTTGTCCAGCCCGGCCCGGATTTTGCCCGCATCCAGTTTGCCCGTCTGGTTCGTGTCCCAGGCGGTAAACCACTTCCGCGCGAGGGCAGCGAATTCGGCCTGCGATAGCTGGCGATCATGGTTGGAATCTCCTTCGCTGAGAAAAGTCGGCGCCAAAAACATTGATGGGCCAAATCCTCCCCGCGGTCGGAGGTTGTCACCGTTTCCATTGGGCCCACCCGGTCCGGGGAAGGGTCCCGGCCCGCCGCCAAAGGGACCAAGTCCGCCCTTGGGCTCCATGGCTTCCCATTGGTCCAGCGTAAACTTCAGATGGATCGTCCAGAGATTGGTTACGCCGAACAAGCCTTCAGCATCGAGTTTCGCCGCGTTTGCCGATCGCGGCGCCAACGCCTGCAAAGCAAAGGCCGTCCCCAATATCAGCGGGACCAACCAGCCGTTGAGGCGCCCGAAGGTCAAGCGGGGCGTTGCGCGACCTGGTGTGTTGCTTGCCAAGGTTTTTTGCCGTTCGTGGGTTTCATTGTCATTGTGCGGGAAAAAGCGTCAGGCCAAGGTTTAATGGGAATCGCGCTTTCGTATTGATCCAATTTCCTATCACGCCCATCAGGACACTACCAGACTTTTCCTTGGCGCAAATGACGTGCTATCGATCAATGGTTGCGCGCTACGTTGGAAATAAGCCGGCAGTGTCTGACGCAGGTAGGGAAGCTGCGCTGGGCCGTCCAGCAGCACGTAATCACGGCGCAATGAATTGGAAAAAGGCCCGATAATTTCACGCCTGCCGCCCGTTTTACGGACGGAGACATCGCAGCGCGATGTCCCTGCCCTGTCGAACCATGACACGCCCCAGCCGCAATTGACAAAAGGAGATCAGACAACCAGCATGAACCCGCCCGGCGGTAGTTTTTCAGATCAGACCCTGCCCTAATCTATCATGAAAATCATTTGGATTGCCCTGGTGGCAGGGCTGACGCTGTTGCTGATTGAGTGTGCGCTCGCGCAGGAGAAAATTTCCCCGCCACAAAATGCGACCGCAGCGGCAATGCCGGACGCCCCGGTGCCAACTCCACCCGCCAGCGAAAAGGCGCTTAGCTATTATCATAGCGGCAACGTGTTGTGGTTGGTCGAAAACCTGTGGCAAATTGGGGTGTTGATGATCCTACTTTTCAGCGGGTTCTCCGCCCGGCTCCGGAATTGGGCTGGGAAGATCGGCAAACGCTGGTGCTTCGTGGTGGCGGTTTATTTTATTCTCTTCGAGCTGCTCACGACCCTCCTTGGTCTGCCGTTAAGTTATTACTCGGAATTTGTCCGCGAACATGCCTACGGGCTTTCCAATCAAACATTTGGAAAATGGTTTGGAGATTCGCTCAAATCGCTCTTGGTGCAATGCCTCTTCGGTTCGCTGGTGGTCTGGCTCGCCTACGTGCCGCTACGGAAATCCCCGCGACGTTGGTGGCTCTACGTGGGCTTGGTCACCGTGCCGTTGTTGTGCCTGTTCATGTTGATCGTGCCGATCTGGGTACAGCCACTGTTCAACCAGTTTGGCCCGATGAAAGACAAAGCGCTCGAAGCCAAAGTCCTCGCGCTGGCCGGGCGCGCCGGCATCGCAGGCACGCATGTTTTCGAAGTCAACAAGAGTGTTGATACCAAAGCCTTGAACGCCTACGTCACCGGCTTCGGTGGCACCAAGCGGATTGTCATCTGGGACAATACGATTGCCAAACTGAGCGAGGGGGAACTGTTGTTTGTACTCGGCCATGAGATGGGCCATTACGTCCTCGGGCATATCTGGAAGCTCATCCTTTTCAATTCCACCATGATTCTGGCCGCGCTCTTTTTTGCCGACCGCCTGGCCGGGTTGATCATCGCTCGCTACAAAACCCGGCTTGGCTTCGATCAGCTTTCCGACATTGCGTCGTTGCCGCTGATTTTGCTGCTCTGTCAGCTCTTTGGGCTTTGCCTGATCACTCCCGTGGGCAATTGGATGTCGCGCGGCATCGAACACGACGCGGATCAGTTCGGTTTGGAAATCACGCAGGCCAATCATGATGCCGCCACGGCGTTTGTGAAACTCCAGCTCGAAAACCTGAGCAATCCACAGCCCGCGCCGTGGTTCAAGATCATGCGCGCCAACCATCCGGTGCTCGGCGACCGGATTGATTATGCCAACCGCTACCGGCCGTGGGCAACGGGCGAGAAGTTGAAGTACGAAGAATACTTCCGACGAGAAGCAAGCAAGTGAAGACACGGGCTTCATCTGACTTTTAAAGCCTGTGTAGCCGCCAACAGGCGGCGCCAAGTGGTGGCGATTACGGATTAAAAGGCGATCCGGCGCGGGTGGTGTTTGGGTTAGGAGAGCTTTCGCGCGGAGTGGTAGCGACGGCGCTTGGCAGGCACGCGACTACGCAAAGCGCGCCAAGGATTTGTAATGATTTGTTTCGGAATTCCAATCCGTTTGGATACCATCCGTGCTACGCCGTTCACGTCAAGAGGATGCTTTTGTTACGCCCATCGGCTTGACGTTACTTGCGATGGTTTTATTGTTGCCACTTTATCCCGCGCCAGCTCGGTGGAAACCAGTAATGATGGTTGGTTTCTTGGCCGTCATTCGGATTGGAGTTTGGTTGATGGTGGAAATGTTCGGCTTTGATGAATAATGAAGAATTGCTCTTATTGTGGGCGTGAGAACACCGACGAAGCTGTTCGTTGTCGGGAGTGTGGCACTGAATACGAGCGTCCCCCTGCGCCACCACAAATGGACGAAGTAAATTCAGCGGCGCCGTTGTTTGCGACCACACCAAAACTAAAACAGGCGGCCTACATGAAAGCTTTCGCTTTCTACTGGATTCTGGCAAATGTCGTCAGCTTTGTCGTTGGATTGATGTGCGGTGGAGCAATGTCGATCGTGTTGGGCAATAGCGGAGCCAGCGCACTGACTGCCAAGCTTATCGGGGGTGCCGTTGCCGTTATTCTGGCGGCTCCAATCCAGTATATTGTATTCAAGACCAGCGTCACCCGCTTCATCTTCCCGAGACTGACTGCTCAAAGCGATCTAGTCCCACCAGTAAGCGATGATAGGATCATCAACAAATACAGTATTGGCGGAGTGATAATCGGCGGCCTGCA
>JANYBF010000505.1 GCA_025360895.1 Verrucomicrobiota bacterium | reverse complement strand
CCATACCAGCGCTTCTTTGGATAGCCCTCGGCGTATTTGTTCGTCAACACCGAGCCTTGCGCTTCCATGACGGCGGGGCTGGTGAAATTTTCGCTGGCAATGAGTTCGATGTTTTCCTGTTGGCGCAGGCGTTCGTGTTCGACGGCATCCGCAATTGCCGCGTCCACATTTCGCAACCGGTATTCGGGCAGAATCATTTTGGGTTCCATCTTGTTTACGCGGCGCTCGTGGCGTCCGCCTTCAAATTTGGTGTTGAGGAAAACCTCGAGAATCCGTTTGGCTTCCTCCGGCGGGGTGAATTTTCCGGACAGGCACAGCACGTTGGCGTCATTGTGCCGGCGCGTCAATTCGGCCACGGGTGGTTCGCTGACCACCGCAGCCCGGATGCCCGGCGTCTTGTTGGCCGCGATGCTCATACCGATGCCAGTCGTACAGACGAGCAGGCCATACTCGGCGTTGTGCGCCGCCACGGCCTCCGCCACCTGCTGCGCGTAGTCGGGATAATCCGTGGACTCCTTCGAGTGCGTGCCGAAATCCACAAAGCTCACCCCGCGCGCCGACAAATGTTTTTTGAGAATTTCCTTCAACTCGAAGCCGCCATGGTCCGCCCCGACAGCCACCGTCGCGGGCTTCGCTGATCCAGAGTTTTTTTCACCGGTGGCATATTCGTGCTGCGCGATGAAGCGCAACAGCGAGGCGATGCCTTGCTCGATCTGATCGCGGCAGTTCACGTAGACGTCATACGAGCCACCGATCGGATCGCTGATGTCCTTCTCAAACGGATCCAGCGTGTCATCAAACTCGCGCAGGAGAAAAGTTTTTTCCGCCGCCGGCGGATACAGCAGCATCACCGTGTCCACATGACTGTGCGTCATGCCGAGGATGTAATCCGCCTGCTTGACGAGTTCCGCTGTGAGCATCCGGCTGCGCTGCCGGGAGATGTCCACCCCGAGTTCCTTCATCGCTTGCACAGAATAGGCGCTGGGTGGCTGACCATTGGCCGCACCCAAGCCGGCCGAGATCGCGCGGTACTCCGTCCGCCCCTGCATCGCATGGCGGAAAAGCCCCTCGGCCATCGGACTGCGGCAGATGTTACCCGTGCAGATAAATAGAAAGGTCTTCATTCAATCGCGATCGGAAATTAGTTTGGGCCGGGAAAAAAAATCGTCAACGGTGAAATGACGAAGTTGGCAACTTTATCGCGCTCGGCGGGAACGTGTATTGGCAAGCATCCTCCAAAATCGGGAACAACCGGACGATCACCCGCCTATTTCCGCCCCAACAAGTTCCAAACGGAAAGCAAAGTCGAGCCGGCTCCGCTCAAACGACCCAGCCAGCCCATCGCCACGCCGGGTTGACGCAGCGCCTTGATCGCGAAGACGCCCACCCCAAGTCCCAGCGCCGCCGTCAGCATCGGATGCTTGCGAACAGCTTGGCTGGCTTCGCCCTGCCAAAACTCCGGCGACCGCAGCCGTTGCCACTCGGCGGCGAGCACCAGCCGGTTCGCCTCGTTTTGCAGCACGAGCAGTTCTTTTTGTAAACGCAACCGTTCTAGTTCGGTTTTCGCAAACATGCGCGGTCCTTTTTGATTTGATCCAAAGTCGCGGCAAACGACTGCCAATGGCGCAGGCGGCTGCGCAACGTCCAGAAAGCCCCCCCGGCGCCGGCGCCGTACGCCACCGTCAGCACCACCAACAGGACAACACGGTGCTCCCAAAAGATCACCACCAACGTAAATGTGAACAATGCCAGCGTCATCAAGGCGCACACCAAACCCGCCGCGACCAGCACCAGCGCGTCGAACAAGCGGATGCGTTCCTCCTTCAGTTCGACTAGGAACAACTCCAGTCGGCTCTGCGCCAGGTCACCAACCGATCGCAGGATGCGTTTCCCGGTGGCCAGCAACCCGCCCGCTTCATGCTGGGAATCGTCCACGAAAATTATCGGCGTCCCACGAGCACGCCAAGCAACAAACCGACGCCGAACGCCACCCCGATGGATTCGTAGGGATGTGCGCGGATCGTCTTGTCCGCGACCTTCGCACCGGCGATGGCTTTGGCTTCCACTTGCTGACATGTGACTTTGGCCGCTTCGAGAGCGGCAGACAAACGGTCACGCAATTCGCCAGCCTTTTCGCCAGCCTGACCGGCTGTGGCGTGCATGATCGCTTCGGCATCGCGCGACAGCATTTTCAAATCAGCCATGATTTTTTCAATGTTGGCTTCGTTGGTCATAGAATTTCCTTTTAGTTTCCGTTTTGACGGGTCGGCCAACCACTCGGTTGCGCCACCAATTGTTTAAGCTGGTTCAAGCTTGTAGCAAGCAACGGGGCAATTCAATCACCATCGAGCCAACTCCTGTGTTCTGTGGATGACGCCAGAAAACAAGGCCTCTGCGCGCAGGTTCAGTGCAGCAGCCAAAAGCAGACAACGGAAACAGCAGTCGGAAGCAACGCTCCCAGCAAAAGCCCCAACGGGCTGATGCCTTCGCCCTTAAACACCTTGGCGCTTTGCAAAATGCCCACGCCCGCCGGATTGGGCGCGTTAGCGATCACCGTCAAGCCGCCGCCCGTCACCGCTCCAGCCACCAACGCGTATTTCAGATCATCCGAGATCCCTTCCACCAGTGAGCCGAGATAGGTCAGCGCGGCGTTGTCCGTCAGTGCGGTCAAACCGGTCGCGCCAAAGAAAAGGGCGTTGCCGTTGAGGCTCGCGATGAGCGGTTTGAGCCAGTAGGCTTGGAGCGAACCCAGCGTGACGAGGCCCGCCAGGAAAAAGCCAACCAGCAACCCTTCGCGCAGCTTGAGTGCGTCTTGATGTTTCTGCGTGGCCGTGACCAGTCCGAGAAATAACACGAGCACACCGAAGAAAACATCCGGGTGATGCGCGAACGCCACCACGAGCGCAAGGGCCAGCAGATGCGTGATCGTCAGCCAGACCGGGATGCTCGCACTTTCGTCGCGCACCGGCGACAAGGCGGAGAGTTCCTTGCGATTGTAAAGCGCGATCAACCCCGTCGAAACGGCGCATGCGGCGGCGGCTCGCCAGCCAAAATGAGTCAGCATGAACGTCGTGTCCCAGTTCCATTTGGCAGCGACCATCAACACGGGTGGTGCGGCAAAATGCGTGAGCGTGCCGCCAACGGACACGTTGACAAAGAGCAAACCAAGCGTCGCGTAGGCAAGTTTTTGGCTGATGCCGTGATCGAAATAGCGCCGCTTCAGTACGAGCGCCAGCAACGTCATGGCCGCCGGTTCGGTGATGAATGAGCCGAGTAGTGGTCCGAGAATCAGCGCCGCCAGATAAAACGACAGCCCCTCCCGCAACGGCAGCGCCCGTGCCGCCAAAGCGATCAAGGCTTCCGCCAGCTTCACCACCGGCCGCGTCGCCGCCACCACCATGATGACAAAGACAAACTTGGGTTCGGTGAAGTTGAGGCTGTCAATGTAGGCGATAGGATCGTGGAATGATTTCTTGGCCAGCCCAATGGCGACGAACAACGCCGCCGCCCACAGGCCAAACACCACCTCGGTCTCTGCGAGAAAATGAAACAACTGCTCCCACACCGAACCGCGCGGCGATTGGTGCGCCCAGTGCGCGAAATGTTTCACGCAAAAGGTGTGTACCACGGCGACGGCAAACAACACCGAGGCCAGAATTTCGATTGAGCTTGGATTCATGTTCGTCCGTCCGTCGAACCATTGTGCCTGAACTCAATGCGACCGCTCAAGCTCTCCTTCCAGCAATCACGGTCGGGGGTCCGCTTCTAACTTCTAACATTTCCCCTGACAAATTGGGACAGCCCCAGTGGGGCGAAATCTTTGTAGCGACAATCACACGCAGGTTCAACGCGCCGCTTGGAGCTTGAAAAATGTTTTTGATGGATAAACTCCAAAGATGTCGCGCCGCTGGCGCTCCACTTCACTGCTTCCCTTTCACTAACGAATCCACCACTCCTGGATCAGCGAGCGTGGAGACATCCCCGATCTGGTCGGTTTGGTTCTCGGCGATCTTGCGGAGGATGCGGCGCATGATTTTGCCGGAGCGCGTCTTTGGCAAGCCGGACGCGAACTGGATTTTATCCGGTACTGCAATCGGCCCGATTTCTTTGCGGACGTGCAACGCGAGTTCCTTTTTTAACTCTTCGCTGGGTTCGACGTGATCCTTGAGCGTGATAAAGGCGTAGAGACCTTGGCCCTTGATCTCGTGCGGCATCGGGGCGACGGCGGCTTCGGCGACTTTCGCATGACTTACTAACGCGCTCTCGACTTCCGCCGTGCCGATGCGAGGGCCGGAGACGTTGACCACGTCGTCCACGCGCCCCAGCAACCAGTAATCACCTTCCGCATCCACGCGACAGCCGTCGCCGGTGAAGTACAGGTTTTTGAACATCGCAAAATAGGTGTCAATAAAGCGGTCATGCCCGCCCCACGTCGTGCGCATGATGCCGGGCCACGGTTGCTTGATGCACAACTTGCCGCCTTCATTCGGTAAACATTCGCTGCCGTCGTCACGCAACACCACCGGCTCGACACCGAAGAACGGCCGGCTTGCGCTGCCGGGTTTCAATGGGTGCGCACCGGGCAACGCGGTGATGAGAATGCCGCCGGTCTCGGTTTGCCACCAGGTGTCCACGATGGGACAACGGCTTTTGCCGATGACGCGGTGATACCACAGCCACGCCTCGGGATTGATCGGTTCACCGACCGAGCCGAGGGTGCGGAGGGAACTGAGGTCGTATTTGTCCGGCCATTCTTCACCAAACCGGATGAGGGAGCGGATGGCGGTGGGCGCGGTGTAGAAAGCGGTGACTTTGAATTTCTCGACAATTTTCCAAAAGCGACCGGCGTCAGGAAACGTGGGGATGCCTTCAAACATCAGCGTCGTCGCGCCATTGCAAAGCGGACCATAGACGAGATAGCTGTGACCGGTGACCCAGCCAATGTCCGCCGTGCAGAAATAAACGTCGTCGTCATGAACATCGAAAACATATTTATGGGTGAGCGCGGAGTGCAGCAAGTATCCGGCGGTGGAATGCACGACGCCTTTGGGCTTCCCGGTCGAACCAGAGGTATAAAGCATGAACAAATAATCCTCCGCTTTCATCGGCTCGGGGGCGGAGTCCGGTGACGCCTCGGCCATCAGCTCGTGATACCAGAGATCGCGCCCCGCCGTCATGTTACAGGGTGTTTCATTGCGTTTGAACACGACAACTTTTTCGATAGTGGGCGAATTCTGCAACGCTGCGTCCGCGATGTCTTTCAGCAAGATTGGTTTTCCACCCCGCACACCGGCATTGGCGGTGATGAGTAGTTTACAAGTCGAATCATTGATGCGCCCGGCCAGCGAATCCGCGCTGAACCCGCCAAAGACGATGGAGTGAATCGCCCCGATGCGGGTGCAGGCCAACATGGCCACCGCCGCTTCCGGCACCATCGGCATGTAAATCGAAACCCGATCACCCTTCCGGATGCCAAGCGATTTGAGGACATTGGCGAACTTGCACGTCTCGCGATGCAATTGTTCGTAAGTGAGTTTCTGGACTTCATCCTCCCCCTCGCCCTGCCAGATGATCGCCGTCTTGTTGCGCGTGGCGGTCTTAAGATGGCGGTCGAGGCAATTGACGCTGACGTTCAGTACACCGTCCTCGAACCAGGTATGCTCAATCTTTCGCGCCGCCGTGTCCCAGGTATATTTCCGCGCGACGGTCGGTTGCTTGAACCATTCCAGCGTGGCGCATTGTTCCAGCCAGAACGCATCCGAATCCTTCACCGAGCGTTCGTACATTTTTTTGTAAGTCTCAGCATTAAGATAAGCGCGCTGCACGGCATCGGGCGGCGGCGGGAACGTGCGGCCCTCGTGCTGCAATGATTCGGTGGAGATAATTTTGGCAGGTTGCGTCATAATGCGTTTGGGTATTCGATGGCGGCGGTAATTTCCACAAAACCAGCGCGTGGTGTCAATCGTTGTGGCAAGTAGCCGACGACGTAAGGAGGCGGAATTTGCGTGGAGTTGATCGTCCGCCTTCTTACGGCGGCGGCTACCGTGGTGAAGCCGTGGCTAATCCCCCAGCAGATTCTTCAACTGATTGCGCGCCTTGTCCGCACGGAACTTTTCCTCGGTGGGCGCGACAAAAAACCGCTTGGCCAGTTCAAACCATTCGCAATAGTTTGCCAGATGCTTTTCCTCAACCGGATCGGCACGCCGGTCGCGACACTGGTAGGCCACCGTGCGATCAAAGCTCGCGCAGTTGAAACAGACTTTAAGGTCCGCGCCACAGTCGCACGTTTCCGAGCGACCGGGTGAACTGCGGTTTTTGTATTCCGCCCCGCATTTCCAACAATGTCGTGTCATGCCGGGATTCTACAAATTGAAACCCACCCGCCAAGCTTTCGCTGCCGAGCCCCTTGCGCTATTCTCGCCCCATGAACATCTGCGTCCTCGATGGCTACACCCTCAATCCTGGCGATTTGAGCTGGGACGGACTCCATCAGCTCGGCCACTGCGAAATCCACGATCGCACCCCGCCGGCGGAAATCGTCGCCCGGGCCGAGAACGCGGAAATCGTACTGACCAACAAGGTGCCCCTGCTGCGGACAACGCTCGCTGAGTTGCCAAAGTTGAAATACATCGGGCTGCTGGCGACGGGGAAAAATGTGATTGATCTTGCCGCGGCCCGGGAGCGGGGTGTTCCGGTCACCAATGTGCCCGCCTATGGCACACGAACCGTCGCGCAGGCCACGTTCGCGTTGCTGCTCGAACTGGCCAATCGTGCCGGCCATCACGCGGAACGCGTGCGAGC
>JANYBF010000173.1 GCA_025360895.1 Verrucomicrobiota bacterium | reverse complement strand
TAAACAAACAATCCTCAAACGCACAAGCGCGCACGCCCTCGCCCCAGACCGCACCGGGCACGCCAATCGCCGCCTGACTGAACCCGCCCACCTCGCTGGTCGGCCCGGGCCAACCCGGGCCAGCGTTCGTGGCGCCGGCTTTCGCGAGATTCCACTCCGTATGCGCAAACGTCAGCCCGCGAAACTCAACGCGTTCCACGAATTGACCTGCTGCCGGCTTGCCTTCGAACCGGATCACCTGCGTCAGCACCGGCGCAATGGCCTCGATGCGATCTGACCGTTCGCCCGGCATTGGCGCGTAAAACAACGTGCCGCTCTGCGCCTCAAGATACCATTCGCCCTGCGTATCGAGCGCTTCAAACAAATTCTCGACGTAGTAAAGATCATCCTTCTGCAACTCGAATACGGACCGCTTGCCGAAGTTCACCATGTGCGCCGTCTCATCTATACTCGTCACTGGCAAACGCGATTCCACCCAGCGCGTCATAGCGACCACCTCGGCGTTGGTCACCGATGGCCACGCTTTCAAATCACTTCCGTGAAACTGAAACCGAGTGTGCCCCTTCGTCCACTCCGTTACTTTGTCCGGGAGGTCTTCGATGACCAAATAGCCTTTGTTTGGATGCCGAGCGCGGACGCGGCGTTCGCCATTGACCCATAGCTCGCGGAAAAACCATTTGCCTTCGCGCACTTCGGGAATTTCCACCGCCCAGACCTTCTTCCCCTCGACCGTGACTTCCTTCCAACCGGTGATGTGTCGTCCGCCGCTGATGACCGGGCGCTCATTCGGATAAGCGACCAGCTTCAGGTTCGAGTCCTCGGGTTTGAGTATGAGTGGGGCCATCACGAAATACGTCCCGCCGCGAACCCAAATCGTCACAGAGGCGTTCTTGCCGCCAGGTCCTGTCTTGAACTCCCGCGCCGCAGCCAGAGCGCGCGGTAACGTCGCAAAGTCGCCTTTCCCCGCGAAGCATTCTGGCACTGCCAGCTGACCCGACCACGAATCATCGCCGTTTGTAGCCACAAAGAAAATCCCAGGACCGGGCTTTGGAGCTGGCCCCACGCTTCCGGTCGTTTGCATCCCCTCGCGGCAACCGCAAAGAAAACTCATCACGAAGAACAATCCCACTGCGACCCGGAGCTTCATATTATTTTTCAAAGACAGATTTGGCATGATCACTGGCGTTATCCTTTACAATCACCACGCCGCTGCTGTTGTTCGCGACGCGCAGCTTGCCCTTGATGATATTCTCCGTGACCACGGCTTTGCGAACCGCCGCGCCGATTTCCACTTGCGCCTTGTTCTCCTCAAACTCACAGCCGCGCACGAGCAGATTCCCGCCCTCGGCCTGAATCGCGGGGCGACCTTCCTTCTTGCTGTCCCAATTAACGAAGGTGCAGTCGTTGAAACCCACCGTCCCTTTGCCGGCAATCTTCGCGATCTGGTTGCATGGCCCCCAGAACGCTGAGTTGACGAAGCGAACGCTGCCGGTGTTGTTTGTGCCCACCCGCACCATCGTCGGATCCGGACCGTGGAACGAAACAAATTCGCCGTTCGAGATCAATAAACCAATGGGCGAACATTGCTCCACGTCCACCGCCGTGAAACAGTCGTCCGCGCCGATGCCGAGGAAATTGCCATTGCAATCGCCAGACTTGGTCTTGATGAACTTGTAGCCGACGTTGTAGCCGAAGCAGAAGGTGTTGAAGACGTATTGCCAGTCGCTTTTCCCAAAAATGAACGCCTCGCCGTTTTTCTGCTGCCATTCAAACAGCTTCGGCTTCATACTCCACCATGGATTGAAGTGGACGTTCTCAATGCGCCCGATGTCGTAGATGAAATCCACAAAAATCCCCCGCCGCAACGGTTGCCCTTGCACGTCGCGGATCAAATGTCGCTCGTTCTGGGACGCGTCAATGCCGTTGTACGGATTGAGCAACTCGACCGCGAGCACCGCCGGATTCTTCCCGCGCATCGCAATCGCATACGGATAGGGCTTCGGTTCCTCGGCCGGATTCTGGTCGGGATAATAATAAATGACCACCCCTTTCAACGTGGTATTGTGATTGAGAGTGATGAACGGCGGACCGTCCTCCTGGCCCGCGCTTTCGGTGACCAGAAAAGTCGTGCCGTCGTCCGTCGGTTTCGGGAGACCCGCATCGCGGATGCCAGTGTGCGCCGGCACGGACTCCCAAACGCCTTTGAGTGTCACTCCGCCAGGCACATTGAGATGCCCGGCGAAAAAATAATTCCCGCGCGGCGCCACAACAACTCCCCCACCCGCATTCCCCGCCGCATCCAGCGCCTTTTGGAATGCGACCGTGTCGTCCGTTTTGCCGTCGCCTTTCGCCCCGAAGTCGGTCACGGAAAGGTCCCCAGAACTAGCGGCAAAACTCTGTATTGCGAGAATAAAGCCAATGAAAACCTGCGTGAAGGTTGAGTGAGTCGGTAACTTCATATTGGTATCGAGCATCGCTGGTTCTGGCCAAAGATGCGCGCTGGACAAGGGTTGCCGCAAGGATTTCATGTTAGGTTGCAACGTCTGCCTCGGCACCCCTCTCCCATCCGATGGGCACGGGAACAGCCTTTGACCGCCCGGAGATTACACAATGGCTGCTCGACCAACCCAGTCACAGATTTTCGGGTGAAACGGTGAACGATTCTCCTTCTTCCTTGTGCGCGCTCCCCGACGGGAAAAAGAGTCAGCCGTAAATCCAACGTCTATTCATCCGGCCGGACATCCACAATTCCAACATCAATAAACTGAACATTGGCGGCACGGGCAGCGTGGACTGCGATAACATTTCGGCCCGGGCTGATCCTGAGCCGGGCTTGGCCTTTGACTCTTACCTGTTGGTAATCCGCAACGTCTCCGGGAAAAGTAGCCGCCAGCACACCATTGAGATAAATCTGCACGCCCACGCTGCGATACAAGCGGAAGGAGAGTTCCGTCCAGTTGCCTTCCGGCAAGGTGACTTCGCGGCGCAGCCAGATATCGGCCGTGTTCCACTCGGTTCGCACCGTCGCTGCCGTTGCCCCTTTGATCCCGAAACCAGCCGGGCCCGCTTTCCAAGGTCTGTCATCAAACGCCGGCTGGGGCCAACTCGCGGGCGGCGCTTGCATCGTGTAGCGCCACTGCATCGGCTCGTTTTCGGCCGTGGGCACCACGACCACGAGCTTCGGCGGCTTGAGGAAGGTCGCCCAGTTCGCCGGCTGATTTGTGTCGTAACTCGCCCATTTTTTCCAGGTGTCCCGGTCGTAGAGCATTTGCAGAAAAAACGCGCCCACCACCGGCCGGGCCTGAAATCCACGCGGGATTGGCTGCTGGGTCCAGACCCAGTCTGAAATTGGCACGCGTTGCTTCGTCTCATTGATGAAACGCCAGATGGGATCAAAGAGGGCGGCAAAATCGTCGCGGTTTTGGGTGAGCGTCGCCGTCCAAAGAGTCCAGGCGTTGATGGTGTAGGTTTCGCGGTGATCGAGCGGCAGGCCGAAAGCGTTCTGCTTCGTCCGGTAAAATTTCATTTCCTGCTCCCGCACCGAATCGGGGAAAAGGTCCAAGCCAAGGATCCGATCCCAAACCAGATTATACTTTTGACTCCAGGTACCAGGCTGGTCGAAGGCCAGCCGGTAATGATCGCCATCGGCGGCCGCCTTCACCCATTGTGCCGCGTATCCCTTCGCCCGTTCCAACCATTCGCGAGCTTTGACCTGGTCGCCGCGCAAATCGCACAACCGGGCAAAAGCACCCAGGGCGCAGATGGTTTTGACCGACAGGTTGGCATTGTGTGCGAGCGTACCAGAAAAGTCGTCCGCGCATAATTGCTCTGCCGGATCGAAGCCGTTCGTCTGGAGGTAATCCGCCCACTTTTCGAGCAAGGGCCAATACTTTTCACAAAAGCCAGTATGCCCTTCGATCTGAGCCAGTGCCGCGAGCATGATCAGCATATTGCCGGTTTCCTCAACCGGCATGGGTTGTCCATTTACTTCGCCACCGCCAAAGATTGGACGGCTCGCAACCGGGTACAAGCCCAGATCGTGCGGTGCGTATGGCCACGGCCAACGGGTCGAGCTGGCATAGTCGAGAATTGGCACCAACATCGCCTTCGCCAGCGAGGGACTCAGCAGCAACTGTGGGGACAGGAGATAGATCAGGTCCACGGTGCAGATCATCCCGCTGCTGGAATTCTCTTTCGAGAAGATGAGCGGCTGGCCGTTGGCATCGGCGACAAGCTTGTTGCCGGCATAACACTGGCGGTAAGCGAGGGCGCAAAGTTCGGCATACTTCTGACCGCCGGCATGTGCCAGGTCGGCCATCAAGGCTGTATCGAAGGCCGCACAACGTTTGACCAGCGCGTCGTAATCCGCTGCCGCTTTTTTCAGCAACGCTCCGGCGTTGTCCCCATTGCGCCGCCAATACGGTCGCAGGTTCTGCTTAAAATACTGGATCGAATACTCGTCGTCGTAGGCGAGCATCAGCCAGCGGGAAACCACCAGTCCGCCAACCTTCCCGCAATCCAACTCCATCGCAGCAACCAAGTCTCCGGCCGGCGCGGGCGGGGCGGTGACCTTGGCCGCACTGCTGCTCCCGGCGGCGTTGACAAAACCGTCGCGCCAAAAAGATTTGGCCGGAAGGATGGCAGCCGCTGGCGCTTGGGACTGCGGCGCGGCCAGATAGAAATAGCCCCAGTCAATGCGCAGCATGTCGCCGCGTTTTGCGAGCACCGGCTGGTCGGTCGAGCCAATCTTTAGCACGGTGAGATCGGGCCCATTCTCGCTCGAACCAACGACCTGTTGCGTTGGATCGTTGACCGCGATTTCGGCATCAGCCCCAAAAAGAACTTCGACCTTGCGCGCGTCCCGCCGCAGGTTTTCCAGTTCCCAAGTCAGATAAGTCAACGGGCGCGAATAGACCATCAGATCCTCGGGCAGGGCGGGCGTCATGAAAGTCATTTTCACTCGCATCCCTTCGCCTTCGAACGCATAAACCGTCCGGGTGGGCAGCACTTCGAGATTCGTCTGCAGCAACGCCGGCACGTCGGCCGGTTCTTTGCCCATCAAGCGAAACGTTTTGCCATCAATCCGCACCAGACTTGTCAGGCGATGCGGGCTGCTCGTCCAATGCTCCGTGTCCGCGTCGGTCAGTTTGTCCGCTGGTGACCAGATGCTGAAATACGGGTCGCACGCCACCAGCGGCACGGCCGGCGGACGCAGCGGCGGGAGGTTGTTTTCGGCCGCCGTGAGCGCGATTTGCATCACCGTGACAGTCAGGCAGCGGACGGCGGCAAAAACGTGATAGCGCCTTGAGGTGCGGCAGCTCCATACCACTTTGGTTTCGTAATCGGAATTTGCAAAAGCGCCCGGTGGTTGGCGCAGCTCAAAACCTGGCGGCGACGTGAGCGGCTTGATGTTGAACGGGTGGGTTTCGACTTCCATGCGAATCTCCGGCGGTCAATTCTGCGACGTGCCATTGACCAGCTCTCGATATCGTCCAGCCAACGCCACGTCGCCAGACCGTTGGTTACGAAGCCGCCGCCTTCGCCCGACCACCAACTTGCCACCACTTGGTCGGACAATGATAATCTCTATCCTCAGAAACTACTGGCACACGCCCCAGCCGCGAACAAAGCCGATGCACTGCGCCACGTCCGGCACAGAGTTGTCCCAATTGGCTTCGTACTCGATCGAGATGTTGCCTTGGAATTTCTGCCGCTTCAGTTCTTTGAGGATATCCTTGATGTCTGACACGCCCGTGCCATAAACGACATCCGGCATCTGCTTGCCAATCACCGGCCGATCCTTGAGATGCACGCTAATGATGCGCCCTTTCAAAATTTTGATGCAATCAACCGGTTTGAGCCCGGAGGTGGCCCAATGACCTGTATCCGCGCACGCGCCGATGCGGTGGTCCCGGCCCTTGACGAGCGCAGCGACATATTTCGGATCCCACACCTGATATTTGGGGTTGTTCGGCTGGCGGGAGTGTTCGTGATAGGCGACGCAAATGTCGAACTCCTTAACCAGTTTTTCGATGATGTCGAGATGAGGCACGTCCTCGGTGGTGATCGCGTAAAGGTCCATTTTCTTGGCGAACTCAAAAATCTGGCGCCATTCGGCTTCGTCTTTACCGCCCACGACCCCGTAATTGACCGCGCGAATGCCGTACTTGGCAAGTTGGGCCTTGACAGCAGCAATGGTTTCCGCCGACGCATCGTGGTGTACTTTCAGATCCGGCTGCGCGAGGCTGAGTTTCTGGCCGGGATAAAATTCGATGACTTTGCCGCCCGCCTGCGCGGTTTTCTCAATCGCCTCGAAAGCGGAAAAGCGGTTGAACGTGTAAGCCTGGCAACCGAGGGCGAAGCCAGCGATTTTGCAATCGTCTGGAATCGGCGTGCCGGCGACCGCAGATGCGGCCAGCAAGGTTGCGGTGACCGCGAGTGAGTGAGCGAGTGTTTTGAGTGTGGAAGCCATATTTAAGTTCATTGGTTAAGGATTTATGATCCGTCAAACCAGCAACGTGTCAAAACAAAACTAGACGGTTGTCGCGTAGTTTTCAAAGCAGGAATATTTTGTAGTTAACAAAGCAGGAATGTTGCTTGGGGACGATTGGTAAAGAGGAGCACGGGTTTTTGGTTGGGATCGGGTGCGGCGGCGAGCACGGAGTGATAGCCTGAGGGATGCAGGCAGAGCACCACTTTGGTTGCGGGAGGTTTTTCGATCCGCAGGCGTTGCGTGCCGATGGGCACGCGGCCAGCGCTGCCGACTTTGATGCCGGTTCGGACGCTCCACACATAATCCCACCACGGGCATTGGGGCGCGGACCGCAGGACGGAGCATTTTTCCTTTCGGGCCTGATCCCAAGCCCGTTGCGGAGTCTGGCCCAGTTCGCGATGGACTTCATGTTCTTTACGGTGCGCCCGCAGGTCATGGATATGGGGATTGGCGACTTGAATTTCGGCGATCTTTTCGCTGGCGAAATAGGCGGGCAGGCGGCCCTGCCAGAACTGATGTTCGCGTTCGACTTTGCCTTTGGCCTGGGGCGTGGGAGCATAGCGGAAACTGATGTCATAGAACTTGAGCGCCCAGCCCAACTGGGTCAGCGCGTCCGGCTCATTGGTGAAAAAGATACTGTGGTAATCCACGTAGATTTGGAGCGGGTGGCCGTGGGCCCGGAAAGCAGCGGGCAGGAAGTCGAAGTAAGCAAGGAGGAGTTCGCGCTCATAAATCTTGGAACCGGTGAACAGGCGGCTGCAATCATCGCGCATGTTGAGCCTGGGGAAGGCAAGCTTGGAGTGGGGAAACCAACGGTGCGGCGAGGCGTCGAGCTGCCAGAGTTCACCGATTTGCGCGCGTTGCCAGCGGCGCACGGTGGCCAGAACTTTTTTTGGCGGTACGGCATGGGCGAGTTGGTTATCGAGCGCCCAGCGGCGGACTTGGGCACGGTCGAGTTTGAAGGCGTTGCAGGTGGAGGGCTTCGGAAGCGGCGAAGCTGTACGAACACGGGGGGCGAGCAGGCCAGCCGTTTTCTGAGCAGGGCGAGGACGGGCTGGGGCCAGGTGGCCGCCTGATCGCCGCCGGAAGCGCCGGGCGTCCAGAGGGGTTGTTGCTTGCGGACGCGGGCGGTGTTGTAAGCGGTGGCCAGCGCATACAGGCGGCTGGGGGTGAGGCCGAGTTGCGTGGCGGCCTGGACGGCACTGAGTTTGTTTTGCCGGAATCTCTCGAGCACATGGCGGATGAAAGAGGGCGCGTGACGATGGATGAGTTGTTGATACTTTTCAAAGACGTGCAGCGTAGCCGCCGGACTTGGCCGCACCACCCCGCTTGGAGGGGGGCGAGCGTAGCGATGCCCGACGAAAAGAGGGGTGGTGCGGCCAAGAAGATTCCTGCTTTGCTAAATACACAACTCCTCCTGCTTTGCTCGCCCCGCGACAAACAAAACTAGACGGTTCAGCGTCCGCTGTGGATTGCAGTTGCGCTCAGGACGCGGGTTCCGCCAGCAACTGCTTGACGACAGTTTCAACATGCCCGGGTTGCAAGCCGATGGCGCGGACGATGCCTTTGCGATCCACGACCGCGTAGGTGGGATAATAATGCACCTGCCAGGCCTTGGCCGAAGTCTGTTTCCCATCGCGCGCGATCGGATATTGAATGCCCTGTTCCCTGGCGTTGGCCGCCATTTTTTCCTGTCCCCGATTCGAAGTACAGACGCCAACGATGAGCAGGCCCTTGTCTTTTTAAGTTTTGAGCATTTCGTTGTTGTGGGGGATGGCGGCCATGCACGGGCCGCACCAGGTTGCATAGAAATCCACGACGACGACCTTGCCTTTTAAGTCACCCGCTTTGACTTCGCCATTGATCCACTCGCTCAGGCCGCCGAGCGCCGGCATGGGTTTGCCTTCCAAGGCGGCGTGTTGGGTGCGGTTGTCCGGGTCCCGGTCCCACGTCCAACTGTCGGGAAATTCGGCAGCCGAAACCAAAAGCGATCCGGTGAGAAGTAAACCAAACGCAAATCGAGATAGTTTGAATTGGCTCATAAATTTCATTAGCCACCAAATCAAATAACCCCCTCTCCGGTCAACTCTGAATATTGGGCCAAGGTCCAAGGGCCGAAGGCTAACTTCTAAAGTCCAATGTCGCCGGATCGGATTCCGGCTTTCCTGAATTCCAAATCCAAATTCGGACTGTGCCGGGCGGAAGCGATCCTTGACAAGGACCGTGAAGTAGATCGTGATGGAGCATGGCCGAGCGACACCGTTGTCAGTCGAGGTCTTTGCAAGCCGATGAATGGTTTTCGAAGGCTGATCCGATTTTCAATCCGTTGTGTTATACGTTCCGTTGTTTTTGCCCTGGTTCTAGGGAACCTAGGACTAGTTGTGATAGTCGGCCTTTTTGGTACACGTGTACCAATATGCGAAACTAGCAAGGGGACGCACTAATTATCGGCTCCGAGGTAGTTTGCGTGAAACTCCTCTATCTCTTCAGGCGTCATAGTGAAGTAGGAAAAGGGTACGTCCCTC
>JANYBF010000152.1 GCA_025360895.1 Verrucomicrobiota bacterium | reverse complement strand
ACCGGAAGCGCTTGCACCCAAATCGGTCGCGGTACCGGTGAGGTTTAGCCGGTTGGTGGTCGTCAGAATTCCGCTCTGCGGGGACGTCACGGTGACGACGGGCCCGTTGGTATCGGATTGGCCGCCCGGCACAATTTCCATTACAATGTTGCCCTTGCTGTTTGAATTCTTTCCCGCCACCACAATCCGGTAGCCCAATCCGGCTTGGGCCTGGTAGTTCACAAACGCCCCGGGACGACTGGGAGAGCCGACCGCCGAGACCACGGATTGCAGAGTGCCGATGGTGTTGGAGCCTGGGAGATTGGTGTAAACGGCGACAATGGAGGTGAAACCGCTGCCACCCGTATCAATGAGGACGTTCGTGGTGACCGGCGAGGTGTAGTTCCACCACAGGGAAGCGGCTGCCGAACCAACTCCCGCATGGGCCATTTCATTCGTCTCCAGCGTGGCGCGCGAGTTACTCGTGAAATAGTTGGTGCCTCCGGCTGGCACTTTCGTCGCATTGGTGAAGTAGTCGTTCGCCGGCAATGGAATGATCGCGTAGGTAACCGAGTTAGTACTCGTAACCTTGCCCGGCGCGGAAACCACAATCGGGATCGTGATGGAGGAGGGACCGATGGGAACAGTGAACGAGGCGCTGTAGGTCGCATTATTGGCTAGCGCATCGGGCGGGACGCCATCGTTACGAAAGCTGAGGTTGGTGCCGCCGACCGTGGCGACCAGCGTCGCATTGGTAACGGGCAACGTGTCCTTGACACTTACAAAAATCGAATTTGTGTCGCCCCCAAAGAGTACGGTGCCCGTAGCCGGCACAATCTTCACCTCGAGAATGCCATCGGGAACGCCGATCACGATGTCCGGCGGGAGATCGAAAGCTTCTTGGACGCCGACCGTGGTGTCACTGGTAGGACAGGAGGCGGAGTAGCCCATGCCCCGCTTGGCAAACCCCAACCAGATTTCCTCGTAGAAGCTGCCGCCCGTGTCAATCGCGTCGGCTTGGATGATGCCATCACGCGCTTCGAGAAAGGTGGCGTTCGCGGGCGCCAATTTCAAGCCGTCGGTCACCAACTGAAGCGCCAGTTCATTGCCTTCCACCCAGCCCAATTCCTCAACCAAGTTGGCCCGGACTTCCCAAAGCGTGGCGCACCAGACTTCCCCTTGATTGTGAACCTCATCCGCCGAACCGCCACCAATGACTGGGTTTATGGGAACACCGGCGTGCGCGCTGGCTTGCGTGGGATCAATATCCTTGAAGGTTAGCGGATTCTTGGACAGGTCGGTGGTGTACGGATAGCGACGAATCCCAAAATAATAGTTCTGCTTTAACCCGTAAAAATTATCGGTCACATAGCCGCCGGTGGCGTAGTTCCCATTCACATCATCCGCCGGTTGGCTGAGCAATGACATCGCATAAAAATCCGACCACCCCTCGCCCATGCCGCCGGTCTGGAGTTGGGAAATTCCAACCCCGCCACCAAGCAGACGATTGCTGGTACCGTGCGTCAGCTCATGGAACACGACCTCCTGGTCGAGCGAACCATCCCGGTCGGGATTTGGCCCGTCAAAGATAAACATGGCAACCAACCCCGGGGTGCCATCTGGCGCTGATTGAAAAAACGCGTTGTTTGCGTTGCCCGTGTTGGCACCGGCCTGCACCAGACAGGTGATTGAGTCCCCGCCCAATCCCCCGCGATTAAAATTGCTCGCTTGAAAATTACCAGCGCCCTCGGTAAAGCCCAGTTGGTAAAGCCGATCATGGTAATAGTTCGCATTGTAGAAGAGCTGCACCGTCGAGGCCGCTGCATACGTCGAAGGGTCCGCCGTCAAACTTAGCGGAAAATTAAACACCCGCGAGGCCCCGCCGCTGGGTCGCGGCACATCGGGTTTCTGGTCGAAGTTCCGATCCAGGAACGCATCGGCATTGTTACCTTGAGTGGCATTGTTCGTGTCATCGTCGCTGATCCAACCTGCCGGCGAAGCGTTGGTGTCGAAGGCACCGTTGCTGAGGACAACCGAAAAGCGGTTGGTCACCGGTGGTTGTTTCGTCGAAGGCGTAGGCCAGCCCGGCGAGAACGGAGACGGACTGTCGCTGGTGTAAACATTGTAGGTCTCCGCTTTGAGATGGAGCGTCAGGTTGCGGCGGAGCATCACTTCGCCCGTCTCCGCATCCACCAGCGCCGTGTAGCGATTCAACTGCGGCCGGGGGGTGAAGATGATCCGCCAGCACAGCCGCATCGAATCTCGATTCAAAGGCAGCCAGACTAGTTCCACCCAAGCCGGCCCCGTAAGTTCGTCCGCCTCGAGGGTCTGCCGTTTTTCCGGCCCTTGCGCGGTTTGGCTTACCACCATGGAACTCGCTGTGGCCTGCCCCCCGGCGTTCGCCGCCGCATTGGCAACGGCTTGGGCGGCGGACACCGCCGGGTTGACCGCAATCGACTTGCGGTTAGGAGTGCCGCGATCGGCGGCTTTTGCCGCGTCCGGAACAAAGCGGCTTTGAACGTTAACCAACTCGCCATCGCGCGTGGTATTTTCAATAAACAGACCCTCAAACACCGGAATCTCATCCACGGTCTGCTCCCAAACCACGGTTCGGAGGCCACTATTCTTGGCCACTTGATCCCGCTTCACCTTTGCCGAGTCAAAAACGCGGGCGTCGTGGCCAAACAGGGCGGAATGCTCGTTCACGAAGGCTTTGATAGCGCGGTGATTATCATCGGCCGGCAACGCATCCACCTGCGCTGCGGTGACTCCCTTGCCTTTCCCGTTCGGCCCAGTCAGAAATCCACGCGGTGCGGAGATCAATCGGGGCACGCCCAAAATCTTATCCCGCTCAACTTTTGCGCCCGGGACGCGATCCTTCAACTTCGCTTCGGCCTGCGCTTCGGTTGCGGCTGAAATCGCCGGCGCCGCCGCCGTTCGAATGTCGTAATTAGGCAACTCCGCCGGCAGGGGTGCCCGCAAAGCTGAACCCCCAGACGCTGACCCGGCAATTAATCCGAAGCACACTGCGATTGCGATACTCAACCTTATTTTCATAAGCCGCGCTCCGGGCAATCTACGAAAACCGTATTTTGAATTTACTGTGGTGGCAGGGGAGTGGTTGCTTCCGCCGACAGCCGCCGCGCTGGTGCCAGACGGTTCATTCATGTTCTGCCGGTTGGTCTCGGCGGCGACTTGGTTATTCCAATTCAAATTGCTCATAGCTCTTATCCGTTATTTGGTTGTTGTGAGAACAGTCACCATTTTGGCGCTCGTTCGAGCCATAACAAACCATGCGCTGATTACGGGGCGCTTACCCGCCCATTACAGTTCTGAAAGGAACTGTGACGGCAATTTTATCTGCTGACCACCACCGCCAATTGACACGACGTTCGATCCGCTTCTGCCGGTCAGTGTCCACGGAATTGGCCCTTTCAAAAAATCCCCACCCACACCAACGGGAGGCTACATAGCTCGCAACCCAAACACCCGGCTCGCCCCGGAGCATCCCGTTCCACGCAACCTCAAACTCTCCGACGGCTTTCCAATCTGGTTCGCACACTCCCTCCGGCAGGATTTTCCGATCGGTATTCCAGCAAACGGCTCACCGTCCGTTCCCCGCAGTCACCCATCGTCGAACCTTCAACCACACTCGCCTCAAGGCCGATAGCTGATGCGATAAAACCTTCGCACTGCGCTCGGGGTCGTGTTGGTATCCCAAACGGTGGCGGTAATTTTCGCCGGCCCATTGTTGGTGTATCCCGTCAAGGGCTGCCAGTTAAGCAACGCGGCATTGGTGGTAAACTCAATTTGATAGCCAATATTTGGCATCGCCTGCCACGTTATGGCGAAGGCTTGGGGCGCGGGTGGATTTTTATCAACCATGGCCCCGGTTAGCACCAAGCTATCAAACGGCGTCGAATCGAAGTAGTTGGGAATGCCATCCCCATCCGAATCAATAATCTGGCTGTTGCGCAGGGCGGTATTGACCTTAACGGTGTGGCCGTTGATGACCACATCGGTTGAACTATTGGGGCCGGCGAATTCGGAAACCCATCGCAAGCGACCGCCGAATTGGCCGTTCAAATATTCCTCCGGCAATTGGGGCACCCCGTTGGTTGCTGGCGGTGTCACCCCCATTTTGGCCGCAGCGTAGTAAATAATCAGATTCGGGTCAATTTGCAGATCATTCGTGTAGCTGGCACCCAAGCTGGTAAGGTCCAGCAAATCTGCGTAAAGACCATTGGCCGCCTCCGTGCCGCTGAAAGTGAAGAACGGATCCAATCCCACGGGCCCCAACACGAGTTTGCCTATTGCCACGTTGTTGGAATAACCAGCCGCACTGGCGCCGCGATCCACGCCCGCCCAAGTATGCTCCGGATACGAAAAATCGGGCGCCCGCGTCTCGAATGTCGTGCCCAACATATCCCCCGTCGGCGGCTTGATCCGCAGGTTGAAGCCATGATCCATGGTGAACACATTGGCGGAGGCTGCTCCGGCATCGAACAACGCGCTGGTGACATCAAAATTAAGCGCACCGCTGGCGACCAAATTGTAATTGTTGAACTTAAGGGTGCCGGCCATGAACTCGGTGTTGCCGCCGGAACTGCTGGACCCGTTTTCAAGTTTCCCATTTAGGGTTTGCAGAATCATCGAGTCACGCGAGGACAACGCTCCATTGTTTTGGAAGTAATCGCTCTTTACCCGAAGGCTCGAAGTATCAATCGTGCCGGTAGTATTATTGACGAAGATCGAATAGGGCGTTGCCAAGTCATCGCCAAAATGGGCTTCGTTGCCGATGGACAGGAAGCCGCTGTTGGTGAAATAGCGGACGTTCGGCGCTACGGCAACATTCCAACTCTCCGACGTAGTACCTGGCGACAGCGTGAGGTTCCCGTTGAGGGTCAAACGTTGCGCGTCAATCGAAAGCAATTGCCCAATCGTAAGGTTGTCATCCACGACGACGTTCGTGCTACGAGCGACCATTTCGTGTACGATCACGGGTTGAGTCGTGGTCAATGCTGTCGCGTCCAAAATCAACAAGTGAATTCCCATGTCGACGGTATTAGTGATACCCACTGCGGTGGCCACGATGTTGGTGAAGCTGTCGTTGGTGGCATAAGTAACCGTGCCCCAGCCAGGTGAAAGGGTCACGTCAATGTTGCCGTTGGCGCCGGTCTGCAACGCAATCCCGTTCGCGCCGACCGGCCTTACGCTCAGGCCCGGAAATGGATAGCTGGATACCTGATCGTACAAATTGGCCGCCGCCTGAGCAACCGTGCTCGCCGTGCTGATCTGAACGGCGGGGTTGGTCACGCTGTCCCGCCAAGTCCGCACCCCCAACCCGGCCACTGTCATGGTTTGACCGTTGGTGGTGCCGTTCGGATTGGTCACGGTCACCGTCGCGGTGATGTTCGTCCCGTCAATTACATTTGTCACAAATTCGTAGTTGTTGGTAATCACGACAATGGCGCTATTGCTCCAAAACGCGCTCCAGGCATAAATATTACCTTTCAACCGGGCAACCGTGTCGGGCGCGAGACTCTGAATTTTCAGATTCCCATTCGTTGCCGCGAAATCGAAACTCAGATTTTCACAATCAATGACCGCGTTGCTGCTGGAAATCAAATTGGCGGTCTGGATGATGATCTCCCCTTCACCACGGATGCGCGTCTCGCTCAGGTTCAAATTGTCCGCGGTGATGCGAACCCGACCCGGCAGGTTGGTGACCGTGGCGCCGGGCACGGCGGGCGGGCGCAAAACCACATTGTCCACAAAAGCCCCATAAGCCGAATAGTCGCCCGCCGTCAGAACGACGTTGGTGACCGCGTCGGAAACGATGTTCGTACTGGTGAGTTTGGCGCCGGAAGCAACGAAAAAGTTATTGTCCGGATAGCCGTTATTGCCCGGCTGCCCGACCCCAGGTAGCCGATCAACCCGATAGTTGGCCGGGCGGCCTTGAATGTCCACGCAGCCAATCAGATTGGTTGCGATCCCCCGGTTGGTAAATGAGGCCATGGTATCGACGAAGTGAAGATAGGCCGCCTCGGGATGCCCCGTCACCGCGTTTGGCACATCAACGGACAATAAGACACTAATGGTGTCATAGTTTCCTAGGAAATTGTTTCCACCCCGCGTAAAACCGATTTGCGTCGGAAGATTTGCACCCACAAACGCCGCCCCTTTGGTCATGTTGGTAACCACATCGACGAACGATTCCGTGATCGTAAGCACGTTGGTTGGTGAACCGGTGAAGTTGGTGATGCCTACCCTCATGGTACCCAGGTTGTTCGTATAGGAGTCCGCGAACGGACCGGCAACGACAATCTGCGGGAAACTTGGCGGGGGGGGGAGGCCGGGTTGGGACACCGCAAAAAATCCTCGCTGCCAGACATTGGCGGTATTCAGGCCGTAGTTAATGTTATAGCTGTCTTGGGCCCAGTATTGGTCAAAAATTCCAACGTCCGGGAAAAAATTGGTGGAATCGATGTTCTGGCTGCCGATCGCTGACAGCCAAATCGGCAACACTTCCAATCCGCTGCGAGAGAGATTCACGTTCCTGCCTTTCAACTCCAAGGCCCCGTTCGCCCCCACAATCATCGAGGCGCCGGGTGTTCGTCCCCCGCCAAAGATGTTGGTCGCGGAAATCAGCAAGTAGCTGGGGCTCAACGCCGCCGGGATGCAAAAACCCGAACCGAAGCCGCCCAAGGTGTCTTGGGCCTGGATCAAGCCAATCGGGCCATTGGAGAAACTATTGGCCATCCGCCGCAGCCCCGTGAGGGTGGAGTCGGTGTCCAACCGGAAACCAACTGACCCAAACATTTTACCGTTGTTATAAAAATTCAGCGTATTGGCAGGTTGACGCGGTCAATTTTTTTAACACCGGCACCATTGGGATCACCACCCCCCCCACCCCCCTGCCGTTTCAAACTGCCA
>JANYBF010000111.1 GCA_025360895.1 Verrucomicrobiota bacterium | reverse complement strand
CTGATTGCAACCGCGACGGCCCGCGGCCGTTCGCCACAACGCGAGGCTGTGTAAAAACTCATTTTCGGACCATTGAATCCGCCTCGGCACTTCCTCAAAATGCGTCATAGGTCAAATGCGTGCGAAGTTTTTCCGAATCCGCGAATTTTCACACAACCTCGCGCATGATTAGAAAATATAGTCATGGTGACTCAATCTTTCTGCGCCAAAAATACAGGCCGCATAACCCGCAGAGCAACGGAAATGCCGCAACCACGTAGAGAAAGCCCAACGCACCCGTAATCATTACCGTCAACAACAACACTCCCCCAATGATCGTAGGAAACAAGGCAAGCGCCAATCCCCACCAACGTCGCCGCCCCCATTTTGCGATGAGAACAATGCTTCCAAGTCCGAAGAGGCCGATGCAAAGCACAATCGCAACCGGCCAAGCAAGTGCGGCGGTTGTGTCGGAAGCAAACATCGGCGTAATAGTCACGACGTGCGCAGTGTTTTCTAACTTTGCTTATACAACAGCGGTTTGCATATCACAGTTAACAAATTGAGATGGGAGGTTATTGATTATCATAGGGTAGGGCTACTGCTATGTCCGCTTGAAAACAAACTTGCCAACGCAATTTGCCCACGAAACCGCTCGAACAGAAGGAAGACAACGAGAAGCACGATGAGCGCGAGCAGAATCTTGCCAAGAAGTTTGAGCCGACGCTTGAGCATGGCGAAAGTTAGGCGGCGGAGTCCTTCAAGGCAAGCTCGGTGGGCGTAAATGATCCAGTAGAACGCTCTGGCGTCGCCGCTGGCACTTCGGCAATGTGTGCGGCAGCCGCGCCGGCAATAGATTAAATGCGACACTTAAATTCGATTCTGATTCTTGGCCTCAGCCTTCCGCTGCTTACGGCCGCCGCTGGGCTGGGAAAACCCGCCCGCATTGACGCCCGCATGATGCGGCAACCGGACGTCTCGGCGACGCAGATTGCCTTCGTCTATGCCGGCGACATCTGGATTGCGCCCAAGTCCGGGGGTGAAGCGGTGCGATTGAGTTCGCCGCGTGGCGAGGAATCCTTCCCCAAATTTTCGCCCGACGGCGCGACGTTGGCCTTCAGCGGCAATTATGACGGCAACATTGACATTTACACCGTACCGGTGACGGGCGGCTTGCCGCAGCGCATCACCCATCACGGCGCGCCAGACCGGGTCATCGACTGGTATCCGGACGGGAAGGCGATTCTGTTCGCCACCACGATGACAAGCTTCAAGGATCGGTTCGATCAGCTTTACAAAGTGTCGGCGGAAGGTGGGTTGCCGGAAAAACTGCCCATGCCGTATGGCGAGTTTGGCGCGATCTCCCCGGATGGGAAATCAATTGTCTTCACCACAATCAGCGTGGATTTCCGTACGTGGAAGCGCTATCGCGGCGGCATGAATCCGGACCTGTGGTTGTTTGATCTGACGACGCTCAAGGCGCGCAATCTCACCCAGTCTTCAGCCGCCGAATCCCTTCCGATGTGGCATGGCAACAAACTCTACTTTGTTTCCGATCGCGATGAGAACAAGCGGTTCAACCTCTGGTCGCTCGATCTGGCGAACGACCGCCTGCAGCAGGTGACCTTCTTCAAGGATTACGACATTCACTTTCCCAGCATCGGCCCGGGCGACATTGTGTTCGAGAATGCGGGCCGGCTTTATCTCCTCGATCTCAAAACGGAAAAATCCCGCGAGGTTGAGATTTCCGTCACAACGGATCGCTCCACTCTCAAGCCGCGCCTTGAAAACGTATCGGAACTCATCCAATGGGCGACCATTTCGCCCTCGGGCAAGCGCGCTTTGTTCTACGCGCGGGGCGATGTCTTCTCCGCCCCAGCGGAACATGGTGTGGTGCGCAACCTCACGCGGAGTTCCGGCGTGGCCGAGCGCTATCCCACATGGTCGCCGGACGGAAAGTTGATCGCGTATTGGAGCGATCGCTCGGGGGAATACGAACTGACCGTGCGCGATGCCGAACGCAATCCGGAAAGCGAAACCGAGGAGCGGATGCTGACGAAACTGGGGCCGGGCTTCCGCTATCCGCCGCAGTGGTCGCCGGACTCACAAAAAATTGTCTGGATTGATCAAGCCATGAAAATCTGGGCCTACGATTTTACGAGCAAAACGAACCGGTTGATTGATCAACAAAAGTGGATGTATCACGGAGAACTCGAAGGTTTCCGGGTCAAC
>JANYBF010000091.1 GCA_025360895.1 Verrucomicrobiota bacterium | reverse complement strand
AACCGGCCCCCACCGGCCCCGCCGAATTCCCCGGAAGCAGGACTATCACCTGAAAGCCGCCCCCCCCCACCGTTCCTCCCGGAGTTCCACCCTGACGATACGAATTCGCCCGCGTCCGCTCCGACAAACCGCTCCCGTTCGCGCGGGGGTGATGGTCGCCCCCGGTTTGGCCGGCCGCCGTGGATGAGTGAGACGGAATACAAAGCCATGCTGGAAAAAAAGGGCGTGCATAGCTTTGTCATCGTCCTGTCCACGCAACCGGTGCGCGCGGCGACTCAGCGGGATGTCTGGTTGCGCGCAATGATTGCCGGGCTGGCGAGCCTTTCCGTGCTGGGCCTGGGTTTCGCGTGGCGTAATCTGGCGCAGACGGCGGAACTTCAGATCCGCCTTGTGCGGGCCAGTGAACTCAACTCGCACCTCAAGCAAATGAATCTGGCCGCCGCCGGTCTCGCCCACGAGACGCGCAATCCCCTCAACCTCATTCGTGGCCTCGCGCAGATGATTTCTAAACAGGCCGACGCGCCCGCCGCGACGCGCCAGAAGTCCATCGAGATCGTGAACGAAGCCGACCGCGTGGCCGCGCAGTTGAACGAGTTCATCAATTACTCGCGGCCCCGCGAAGTCCGTCGCACCACCCTGCAACTCCAGGCCGTGACCACCGAAGTTGTGCGCGCCCTGACCCATGATCTCGAGGAAAAGCAAATCCGCCTCCAAGTCACCGGCGACGTGGCCGCCATCGAAGCCGACGAGCAATTGCTCCGGCAGGTGTTGTTCAATCTGTTGCTGAATGCCATTCAGGCCGTGACTGCGAATGGGGAAATCGAAATCCATATCAGCAAAGCGGGCGTGGCGGAGGCCCGGTTGGAAGTGCGGGACAACGGCCCGGGCGTTCCGCCCGAAAATCGGGCCGAGATTTTCAAACCGTACTTCACCACCACGCAAAAGGGCACCGGCCTCGGCCTGGCCGTCGTGCAGCAAATTGTTCTGGCGCACGGTTGGGAAATCGAGTGTCTCGCCAATGTGCCGCGCGGCGCCATCTTCCGGCTGACGCACTTAAAACTCGCGGCCGAGTAACGCGATAACTGGTCGGCACGCTAACTCACCACGTCCCGCGACCAAACCCAATTTTCCGTTCCCGTAGAAGTTTGCGCAAGGTGCGTTTTTCGCAGCGAGCGCCACTGGTGGTCGGCTCCGCTGACGGAGCAACGGCCTCGGCCCGCCATTGTGCTGTCCAGAAACCGGCGCTGTCTTCGTGGTTCACTTGCTCCCCGGCTTGATAGCCGGAGTCGCTGCGAGGTCGGGCGGCAGTTTATCGGGCGCAAACGTCTCGACTTTCAGCCGAAGCAGGCTAAAGGCCGGCACGTCTATGTCCACCGTGGAACTGAAACGAGCCACAACCATTGCCAGGCCCAACGCCACTCCTCCATTCGTCCGAACGATGTCAATTGTCTCCCGGGCCCGACCACCCTGAGTCACTACATCTTCGACCACGAGCACATCTTCGCCAGGGGCGATTTTGAATCCGCGCCGCAGGACCAATTTGCCATCCTCCTTTTCGGCAAAGATGAAGCGAACCCCCAATTGACGTGCCACCTCCTGACCGATGACCAAGCCTCCCATCGCCGGGGCGATGACCGTGGTCACGCCGAGCGGCTTGACTTGAGCTGCCAAGGCCGCGCCAAGTTTTTCGACGATGGGCATTTGTTGGAGCGCCAGAGCACATTGAAAAAACTGACGGCTATGCAACCCGCTGCGGAGAACAAAATGGCCCTCCAACAACGCGCCGGTGTCGCGGAAAACTTGCAGAACTTGATCTTGTGTCATGCGCAGGAGTTTAGCCGGCAACGGTTACGTGCCAAGTTTCAAGTTGGTGTCGTCATGCCAGGCTCCAACCGGCGCGAAGCAATCATCTGTCGGCGGGGGTAAAAGTTTTCGCCTGACTCGACAAACAGGACCTCCGGCCGGCCGGATCGCCCCGTCTGTTTTTTTAGCGACTTGTGGCGGCCGACGGTCGTGGTAGATTTCAAACATAATGAGTGCCAGCGACATGCTAAAAATGGTCACTTGCGGGCAGTGTGAGACGAAGGTCTTCATCCCCGGCGATCTGCCACCATTGGGTACGGTGCCCTGCTCCAAGTGTGGCCATCCCATCATGATGCCGAAGACAATGCGGCAGTTCGAACTGCGCAGTGTGATTGCCTCCGGTGGCAACGGTACGGTTTATCGTGCATTCGACACGGTGTTGGAGCGGTTGGTGGCGGTAAAACTGGTCAAGAAGGAGATGATGAGCGACCAGCTCGCGATGGATAATTTTTATCGCGAAGCGCGCGCTTGTGCCCGGCTCAACCACACGAACATCATCCACATCTACACATTCGATGAATACGAAGGCCAGGCGTACTTGGTGATGGAACTGGCGGACCATGGCAGTCTGGATAACCGCATCGAAAAGCAAACCCGCGTAGCGGAGTTGAACGTGCTCGACATCGGCATCAAGATCGCCTCGGCCCTTGATCTCGCGCTCAAACACAACTTGCTCCATCGCGACATCAAGCCGGGCAACATTCTATTCGACTCCGATAATGAACCCAAGCTGGTGGATTTCGGTCTGGCCCGCAGTGTGGATATCGAGGCGGAAACGGGCTCCGTGACCGAAGGCACGCCGTATTACGTGGCGCCGGAGAAGATCAAACGTGAAAAGGAAACCTTTTTGTCGGACATGTACAGCTTGGGCTGCACATTATACCATGCGCTGACCGGGCATGTGCCCTTTGAAGCGCCGACGGTGGAGGAACTGGTGGGCGCCCACGTCCATACGCCGCTCACGCCGCCGAATCTGGTGCTCCCCGAGGTGACGCAGCCGACGAGCGATGCGTTGGTAAAGGTGATGGCCAAGAATCCGGCGGAGCGCTTTCTCAGTTACGATGAATTTATTTCAGTGCTGGAGGCGTCACGGAGTCAGTTGCTCGTCCAACAATACAATCAGCCCGATTCCCCAAAGCCCAAGAGCAAATCGAGCTGGTGGCGCCGGTGACCGCCGGTGGGGGATGGCTTTCAAAACTTTTGAAAGGAGCGTTGACACCGTTTCCGGCACTGTCTAGTCTGGTTCCGTTAAAGCAATCAATCAGACAAAGCCATGTTGATTCGAATCAGTCTTGTCATTGCGATCCTCGCCGGCCTAGCGGCGGGCGCGCTCAATTTCCTCAAGGTCAAGGAGAAGATCGAAATGCTGGCCGCCGACCGAAATAAGTGGCAGGCTGATTTCGTCAAGACCGATGCAGAGTTGACGACCACCAAGCGGGACTTGGACAAGACCAGCAAAGATCTCAAGCAAACCCAGGAGACGCTCGCCGATACTATCAAGGAACGCGCCGCCGCCGTAGCCGAAGCGACCACGCAAATCAAGAAAGCCACCGAGCTTGCAGGGAAGTTAACCACGACGACCGAAGAGCGCGATAACGCCCGGGCGGAACTCGCCGCTTATGTGGGGACCGGTTACAAGGCGGAGCAGATCGCGGCTTTAGGCAAGCAGATTGACACGACTCAGAAGGCATTGGAGGCGATGGCGGACGAGAAGAAAATATTGGAACGCGCCCTCACCCGCAAAACGGCTGAGCTTGAACGATTCACCGGCCATGACAAACCCATCGAGTTGCCAGCCAAGCTCCAAGGAACCGTGGTTGTTTCCGATCCGAAGTGGGATTTTGTGGTTATCAACGTTGGCGAGGATGAGGGCGTTCTGCCATACGGCGAGTTACTGGTGAGCCGGGCCGGGGTCCTCGTGGCCAAGGTGGTGGTTCGCGATGTGCAAAAGGGCCGCAGCATTGCCAATATCATCCCGGGCTGGAAGATGAAGGACGTCGAAATCATGGAAGGCGATCAAGTCATTCCGGCCCACCCGGCTTCATGAAGCCCACCCGGCCCATCTCGTTTTGCGGCTGGTCTTTTCTCCTGCTGGTTTTGATGGGAGCGGTCCTCGGTGGTTGTGCCACGGCCGAACCTGAAAACGAATCGGTTCGTCCTTGGAATACTCCCAAAGACTGGGAAACTGGTCTTCCAGCTGGCTTGATGGAAGGGCGTTAGCCGTCCCGGTTGCGGGGGCTTACTTGGCCACTTCCACGCAACGTATCTCGCGGATGACGGTGATCCGAATCTGTCCCGGATACTGGAGATCACTCTCGATTTTAGTCACAATATTTCGCGCCAACGCAAACGCCTGATCGTCGCTGACACTCTGCGGTTGGACAAAGACGCGCAATTCCCGCCCGGCTTGGACCGCAAAACATTTCTCCACCCCCGGAAACGAACCGCCGATTTTCTCCAAGTCTTCCACCCGCTTGATGTAAGTCGTCATGCTCTCGGAGCGTGCGCCGGGTCGGGAGGCGCTGATGGCATCGGCCGCACTTACGAGAATCCCCAGTGGTCCTACGGGTGGTACGTCGTTGTGATGCGAGGCCACGCCGTTGACGACCGCGTCACATTCGCCATGCCGTCGGATAATGTCCGCGCCGACGACTGCGTGCGGGCCTTCAATCTCGTGGCTGACCGCCTTGCCAATGTCGTGTAACAAGCCGGCCCGTTTGGCGAGATTCACGTCCACGCCGAGTTCGGCGGCGAGCAATGCCATCAGTTGGGCCACCTCAACCGAATGGTCGAGCAGATTCTGCGCGAAACTTTGCCGGTAATGGAGCCGGCCTAGCAGCTTCGTGATTTCCGGATGCATGGCTGGCAGGCTCGCGCGCGTCACCGCCTCCTCCCCTTTGCGCACGATGGTTTCGTCCATCTCCGCTTTGACAGCCGCGACAATTTCTTCGATGCGGGTTGGATGGATGCGCCCGTCCTGGATCAACCGAAACATCGCCTCGCGCGCGATCTCGCGGCGCACCGGATCAAAACCGGAAAGCAACACCGCCCCGGGTTCGTCATCAATTAAAACCGTCACCCCGGTCAAATTTTCAAACGCCCGGATATTCCGGCCTTCGCGCCCGATGATGCGGCCTTTCATATCCGTGCCGTCGAGCAGGATGGTGGTCGTCGTGTTTTGAAAAGTCTGGTCGCCGGCATAGCGCTGAATGGCCACCGTGATGATCTGTCGGGCTTTCTCCTCGGCGCGCGTCTTGGCCTCGTCGAGAATCTGCCGGGCGACCTTCGCGGCATCGGCGAGGGCTTCCTGCTGGATTTCCTTGAGAAATTGGGCCCGGGCTTCGGACGGCGAAAGCCCGCTGAGTTTTTCCAATTGATCGCGGCGTTGCTGGGTCAGGGTGATCAACTCCAGTTGAGCATTTTCGAGGGCGGCGCCCTTGCGCTCCAGTATCTCCCGCTGTTGCTTCAAATCGGTCTCGGTTTCGATGACCCGGTTGAACTGGGAATTGAGTAATGTCTCGCGTTCGGTGAGGCGCCGTTCCTGCGCGGTGAGTTCGGTGCGCTGCGTGGCCAGCGATTGTTCGATTTGCGCGCGGAGTTGGAGCGCTTCCTGACTGGCGGCGGAGCGGTTATTTTCCCGTTGCGCGTCGGCTTCGCGGCGCCGGGTGTCCTCGCGGCGCCGGGTGCGCGAATTCAAAATCATCGCGCAAACCCCCGCCCCCGCCACGGCGCTCACGGTCGCCCCGGTAATGTTTAAGACCAGACTCATTTCAGAACCGCGTGCTGGTCAGGTCTCGATCCAGCGCGTCGGCGTCAAGATGCAATTCAAACGTATATCCAGCGGCCCAACGGGCACGGCGTCCACGATTTGTTCCTCGAACGCCACGCCGCACTTCGTGCCGCGTACTCCAGCCAGCAACCGGTCATAAAACCCTTGACCCCGACCCAGCCGCCCGCCGCGTGCGTCAAAAGCTACCCCAGGCACGAGTGCCAAGTCCAGCCGGTTTAACGGGACCTCCGCGCAGGCGGCAACCGGCTCCGGAATGCCAAACCTGCCGACCCTGAGATCGCGCGTGGGGTCAATGATCCGACGGACCGTGTACTGGTTTGGTCCCGGGACAAAGGCCGGTGTCGCGACCGTTTTGCCGGCGGCAATGGCTTCGTTCAGCAGCGGCCAGATGTCCGGCTCATCCGGCAGTGGGACGAAGAAGAGAACGGATTTGGCCGCCGACCATACGCGCTGTTCCCGCAACCGCGCGCGCACCAACACGGCGGCCGCGATGCGCCCCTCCGTCGGAAAGTTCTCTAACCGGTCGCGGATCTGTTCGCGCAAGCCGGCTTTGGCGCTGTTGAGGGGCGCGGTCATGGCGAATGACGGCCCCAATTCACGCGCCCAAGCTGAAAATACTTCGCCGGGTCATATCGGCTCCGAATGTTTCTTGGAGCCCGCGCGGTCTTGGGTTGCTGGCGCCAGTGGTCGAGCCGTTCCTTGATTTTCTGTTCCATGCATGTGTTCAATCATCGTTTGTCCCGTCGTAGCAATGCAGCGGCGTGGGGTCGCCCGGCGGCCACATGGTGCTGGGGGAGCCGGGCTGATAAAAGGTCACGGTCACGCTGCGACGGGAACGGCGGCAGCCGTCCACGACGCGCTCGACGGCG
>JANYBF010000072.1 GCA_025360895.1 Verrucomicrobiota bacterium | reverse complement strand
GCCGGGTTGCGCGCCGCTGTCGTTCTTTGACACGGCGGGCGCGGGTTGATAATGCTCCAGTTCCTCGCCTTTGCGGACGAGGCGGGCGCTGTTGAAGATCACGATCAGCGACCCCACGTTGTGCAGGATGGCCGCAATGATCGGGTTCAAATAGCCAAAAGCCGCCGCCGACAAGCCGGCGATGATGAACAGCACGCCAAACAGGAAATTCTGGTTGATGACCGCGCGGGTGCTGCGCGACAGCTTCACGAGAAACGGCAGCCGGCGCAGATCGTTGTTCATCAGCGCAATCGTCGCGCTGTGGATTGCCACTTCGCTGCCGGCCGCGCCCATCGCAATGCCGATGTCACCGGCGGCCAACGCCGGAGCGTCATTCACACCGTCACCGATGACCGCGACTTTGTAGCCCTTCGCCTTCACCGCGCGGACGAACTCAACTTTGTTCTGGGGCAGACATTCGCCCTGGGCTTCTTCACAGCCAATCTCCGCCGCGACACGGGTGGCAACGGGTTGACGGTCGCCACTCACCATCGCGATGCGGCGCACCCCGGCTTCCCGCAACTCGGCGAGCGCTGCTTTCGCCTCGGGTCTGGTCTGGTCTTGGAGCCCCACCCAGCCGATGCAGCGACCGTCACGCGCCACGAAAATCAAACTCCAGCCTTCCGTCTCGTTCAGGTCCACCGACTTCTCAAAATCATCTTTGACATCGTTGTCCTTGAGCCATTGCGCGCGACCCACGAAAACTTTGGCGCCGCCAATGTCGGCCTTTACGCCGCGCCCGGCCGTTTCGGTGAAATTTTGCGGTTCGACGAGAGTCACGCCCGCTTCCCCGGCGATGAGCGCCAGCGCCTTCGCGGTCGGATGATTGCTGTATTTCTCGGCGGAGGCGGCGATGCGGAGCAACTCGGCGGGTTTCGTTTCGCCGAGCGGCATCAGGCGGCTGACCGCCAGCTCGCCGGTGGTGAGCGTGCCGGTTTTGTCAAAGATGAACGCGTTGATTTTCGCCGCTGTTTCGATGTCGGCGACGTTCTTGATCAGGATGCCAAGGCGCGCAGCGGCGGAGAGCGCCGCGACCATTGCGGTAGGTGTGGCCAAGATGAAGGCGCAGGGGCACGACACGACGAGCACGGCAATGACGCGATTTAAATCATGCGTGAACGCCCATACCAGCGCGCCGATCACCAGTACCAGCGGCGTGTACAAGTTCATGTATTGATCCACGATCTTCATGATCGGGAGCTTGGTCTTTTCGGCAGCGAGAATGAGTTCGCGCACGCGGCCCAACGTGGTGTCGGTGCCGGCGCGGCTGACTTTGATCTCGAGGACGCCGGTCAAATTTTGCGTGCCGGCGAAAACCTCGTCGCCCTGCTTCTTGTCCACGGGTAAAGATTCACCGGTGATGGTGGCCTGGTTGAACGAGCCTTGCCCGTTCACAATCAATCCGTCCGCCGCCACATTGTCGCCGGGACGAATGCGTATTACGTCCCCGATGGCCAATTGACTCGCGGCGACTTCTTCCTCGGACTTGTCCGATTTGATCCGCCGGGCCTTGGTGGGGGTCAATTTGATCAAGGATTCAATCGAGGTTCGCGCGCCTTCGGCGGTGCGGGTTTCGATGATTTCGCCGAGTAGCATGAAGAACGCGACGACGCCGGCGGTTTTGTAATCCCCGGACGCAAACGCTGCCAGGACCGCGATGGCCACCAGTTCGTTGATGCTGAGATGCCCGCGCTTCAAGTCCTTGATGGCCGTAACGACGATCGGGTAGCCGAGCAGGATCGCCCCGATGAACGCGCTGGCGCTGGCCACGGTGTGCGCGGCGTCAAAGGCCCAGTCCACCACAAACGCATTGATAACACAGACGACGCCGAGCAGTGTCTGCCACAGGCGGACGGGCGCATGTTCGTGATCGTGACCGCAACTGCCGCAATCCGATCCATGTTCATGGTCGTGCTGGCTGAGAAGGGAGGTGACTTGCATGTTAAAAATGACGGATGACGGATGATGAATGATGAACTCCCATCACGAACCGGTACCGGCCAAACATCCCGAATTCGGCCTGCGAATTTCTTGCAGAATTTGTCATTTGGCTTTCGGATTTCATTTCGCCTCTTCCATTTTCGATTTGGGCGGCTCGCGATTCAACAGTAACCGCAATTCGACGGGTTTGCCATCGGCGGCGGTCGGCAAAAACAGCTTGTCTTGCGCGTTGGTAAATACCCGGCCCATGGTTTCAATCAGGCGGGTCTGGGTGAACAAATCCGGGTTGCTTTCATAAGCGGGCCGTAGTTTTTTGAACCGCTCGGCCTCGGCGGTGATGGTGTCCACCAGCAGTCGCTTGGCGACGGCGGCGGTGTTGATGCGGCTGGCCGCGTCCGCCTCGGCCTGGCTCGAAACCTTGTTCTGGTCGTTGCGGGCTTCGGTGATGACTTGACTGCTTTTTTGCCCAGCGATGATGACGTTGTCAAACGCCATTTTCAACTGGCGCGGCGGCCGGCTCTGGACAATGCACTGATCCACCACCAACCCGAGTTGCTGTTCCTGGATCAGCTTGCGCACCCGGCGACCGACCGCTTCTTGAAAACCCGTGACATCATTCAACAAGAGATCGTCCACCTTGTAGCGGGCAGCGGTGTAAACCAGCGCGTTGTTTAGCGCATTCAAGACCGCGTTGGATACCCCGGCCAGACTGAAAATCTGATTCGTCCCAGCAGCGAATGCGAACACGCAGCGAACCGGGTCTTCGATCCGATAGCTTAATGTCGCTTTGGTGTGAATGATGTTGCCGTCGCCGGTGATCGCATAGCCGTCCACGGCAGGATTAAGCGATGGCCCGGTGGGCGGGTCCTGGTTCAACGCCTCCTCCTCGGGTGATTGCAAAAACCAACTGCCTTTGCCGGTAACTTTCTGGATTTCGGTGATCGGAATTTTGACGACCTCATCAATCGGATACGGCCAGGCCCAATGCGTGCCCGAACCGATCAGGACCTGATCGCCCTCGCCCACCGGCTTGCCGAACCGCAGCTTGATCGCTTTTTGCTGCGGCTCAACCGTGAAGATGCCGGAAAACACAAAGGCCCCGAACAAGATGACCATCACCACCTTGACGATGGTAAAACTGCTGTGCAGCGCCTCTTCGAGCGCCTGCGCACCGCTGTCCACGGGCGGCGGAGTTTGGGGTTCTTTGCTCATGCCATCACTTGGCCGGTTTGCCCACCGCACCATTGAACAAATCAAAGGGCGGCGTGCGCTGGTCAAAAATGAGAATGGAACGCTCTTTCAGGGAGCTCTCCAAGGCTTCGGTTTTTAGGAGGAAGGTGGCGAGTTCCGGATTTTGCTGAAACACGGGCAGGACTTCCGCCGCGACCGCTTCGCCCTGGCCGCGAATCTTGAACGCCTCGCCGTTGGCGCTGGAAATCATCTCGGCGGCCTTGCGCTCGGCGGTGGAACGAATCTTCTGCGCTTCGGCCTGGCCTTCATACTGGATCTTGTCCGCCAGCAATTTTCGCTCAGCGGTCATCCGGTCAAAAACCGCTTGCGTCACGCTTTCCGGCAGGCCGAGCCGTTCGAGGCCGAGATATTCGATGCTGATGCCGCAGTTGTTGACCTGAAGCTGCTTCTGCGCGAGTTCTTTGATTCTGGTTTCGATCTCGTCGAACTTCAAATCCTTCTCGTTCTGATTGACGAAGTTGTCGAGCCGGTATTTACCGACGACGGCCGCCTTGGCCTGGGTCACCACGTCCTCAAGCATCCGCTCCGCCACCGTGACCGAGCCACCGGCGAATTTTGGGAAGAAGGTCTTCGCGTCCGTGATGCGCCAGCCGACATAGACGGAAGTGAGTAGATTGTTGTTATCGGCGGTCAACGTTTCCGTCAACTTGTCTTCAAAGTTCTGGATGCGCTGATCCAGTTTGTAAACATTTTCAATCGGCCACGGCCAGCGGCCATAAGCGCCCGGGGCGGACTGCTCGCGGTCCACCCGGCCAAAGCGCGTGACAACGGCGACCTCCGATTGGCGCACTTGGAAAACAAAGAGCAACAGCGCGAAGATCGCAATCAGCACAACGCCGATGACGATGGTCAAAAGATTTCGATTCATGGCTTCAATTATTTCTTAACAGGTGGAACCGCACCGGCGACTTTGTCAAAGTAGTCCTGATCAATCCTGCGTTCCAGATTGAACGAAATGACGTCGGACGTGTTGGTGGCGAGGACAAGGTATTTGGTCGCCTTGGCCGTGGCGGAAGCGAACGTCAGCAAATAAGTGCGCTGACGATACACAGATGGAGCGGCATTGAACGCCGGCAATTGATTGGTAAAAGCGGTGGCCCGGGCCCGGGCGATCACTTGCAGGTTGATGCGCGCGGCTTCTGCGGCATTCGTGACCGTGACCGCCTGCGCCCCGGCCAGAGTCGTGGACCGGATGCTGTCGGCTTCAGCCTCAAGAATTTTCGCCTGCTTCTGATGCAGGGCGGCCACCACCTTTTGGTATTCCGGTGCGACTTTGACCGGTGGGTGAAGGTCCTGCAAGCCGACGAACAAAATCCGGGCGCCTAACGCCCGGGCATCCGCTGCCCCCTGAATTTGATCCCGCAGGATCAGCGCGGATTCCAAGCGGCTGTGCGACATAATTTCGTTTACATCCACGCTTGCCAGATAACGCACCACTTCCCGGGATGCAATTTGCCGGAGCAGGTTGGAACTGGCTTCGTGCTGGTAAACCCATTGCGTGAGGTTCGTGATCTGAAATTGCACGGGAATGCTGACCGTGATGAGGCTGACGGGCGGCGCTTTTCGGCCAGTGGTAGTCGTTGCTGTTTCGGCGGCGGGTTGCGCGCGATTGGCCACGAGGAAATTTTCGTCCTTGGGATGCCCGGCCGTCCAGAGTACCACCCCGTTTGCATGTCCGGCTTCGGCCTCGACCCCGCCCACCGTGACCGTTTGAATCTGTTCGCTGCTGTAGCGATAAACTTTGTCCACCGGCCAGGGCAATTTCAGATGCGCGCCCGGCGCCAACACCGCTCCGCCGGCCAGCGGTTTGCCGAAGCGTTCGAGCAAGGCCTGCTCGCCCGGCTCGATGAAGACGATGCTGGTGGATACCAACAACGCGCCGAGTTGCAATAGCAACATCCAGCGCACCGCATTGCGGAAGAACAGGAAAAACCACGTCTCGGAAACCTTGAATCCGAACTGGTAATCGAGGGTTTGCGCGGCGGTCGCGACGAGGCCCTCCGGTTGGGCGAGCAGACCGACGAGGCGGGAGTCGTAAAGCGGGCGACCGACCTTGCCTTTCAAGCGGGGGCGGTAAATTTCAAACACCAACACCGCGAGGGTCTCGACGGTCACCAAGCCGAGCACCACCACAAACGCGCGGGCCACATAGAGATCGGTTTTCGGAAACTCGCTCTTAAGCCCGGCCATGGCGGCGGCACAAAAGAAGCAGAGATACGCCCCGAGCAGCAGATAACTCGCGCTGGGCCGGAGCAGCCGGTGATTTTCCAAGCGGGCAATTGTGGCGGAGAAACGACCGATGAGAAACAGGATCAGCGCCAGCAAACCGAACAATGCCAGCGCCAGCAAATCCTGCTTGACCGGCGGAACGGCGGCAAGTTTGGCCAGCCAACGCCAGAGCAGGAACGCCCCCGCGCCTTGGAGGCACAGCAGCCCAACGGCAAAGCCCGGCACGAAGAATTTCTCGAACTGCTGCCGGGAGCGTTGCGCCGGGAAGACCTCCGCGTCGCGGCCTTCAAACAATGTTGCGCTGCCCTTGGACCGCGCCAGTTCGTCGAGTTCCAATTTTTCGAGCCGCTCGCGCTCTTCCAGCCGCATCTGAAACCAGCTCACGAACGCGACCAACGCGCCGAGGCCAAGGAACACGGCCGCCACCTGGCCGGACAGCGAGTTGGTGAAACGCGCCACGCCGTAGCCCGCCGCCGCCACGGCCAACAGCGCCAGCAGATTCACCAGTCCGTTTCTTTGAAGGTTGCGTTCCACTGGAAAATTAAAAGTTGGCAATTAAAAGTTGGCAATGAAGGGCCGACCGGTGTCCCGGCCGCCGGGCCTTGGTAACTTTGCATTTTGAATTCTTCATTGCCTTAACTCAATTCCCGGTCCTCAAACAACGTCACTGCCACCGCGAGCGACGCCCCGACGTAACCCACCACATAGGCGAACGACTTCGCCACGTAGCCCCAGTGAAACGTGCTCTTACCCGAATCCAGGGCGTCCGCGAGCCAGAAGTTTTGCCAGTTCGGAATCACCGTGTAAAGCACCGACCCCCACCACACGCCGCGTTCCGCCGGTCGGCCAAACAAATAATCCGACATCAAGCCGACCAGGAACAGGGCCGAACAAATCGTCAGGGTCGGGATCATGTCAAACCGCGTCGAACACGCCAGTGCCAGCGCCGCCAGAATCCAGAGCGCGAACAAAATCAACACCGCCGCCGGCACGAGTCGCCAGTCCACGGTGGACAATTCATAACTGCTCTGCTTCTGGGTGGTGAACTGGAAAATTACAAATGCCGCCACCGTGACCATGATGAGCAAGGCGAAAACGGCGTCGCTTACGAACGGCCGGCGCAGGAAGAAGTTGCTGAACCCGGCCAGCGCGTAGGCCACTACCACGCCTCCACCAAAAATACCGACCGCCGCCACGTCGGTGCTGCTGTAGGCATCGAACGTCATCCGGCTAGCGATCAGCGCCGCGACCAGATTCACGTAGGTCAACACCGTCAGGGCTACGATCAGACCGGCGTATTTGGCGAGGAGAAATTGCGCGCGACCAATGGGCTTGGACAGGACGGCCAGGGCCGTGCCGGAGCGAATTTCCCGCGCTAGAGAAGCCGAAGCGCTCAGCACCGCCCCAAATAAACCGGCCAGCAACATGACCGCCAACACGCTGTTCTTGACCAGCTTCGGTTCGTCGCCAAATGCGAAGTAGTAGGGGGTGGCGAGGAAGATTTCAAACACCGAGGAGGCCGTCATCAGCAGCAAAAAAACGGGTTGCCGGACGAGTTCCATGAACGCGTTGGTCGCGATGGTGATGAATTGTCGCATTGGGCGCTCTTGAGCGTCGCAGAGATTATCGGGCCGGTCACTGAAAGCAATCGGTAATCAGGCGTCGCTCGAACCGTACCGCCGCCGGAACGCCCCGCTGGGCCGTTCTTTTCGGCGACAAGATTCAGTGTCACCAGTTTTCAGATTTTCGGGGCCGCGACAAGTGTGCGTTTGACCGCACAGGCTGATTTGAGCGCGAAGTTGCCTTCCACACCGACCGAACCGGCTTTAATTTCGGAAAAATCATTTCGGTTTTTGGCTGGCAGCGGCAGCTTAGGGGTGAGATGAACGAGCGTCGTCACGATTTTGAACTGCTCCAACGCTTCGCGCGCCACGGCGAGCAATCCGCCTTCGCCGAGGTCGTGCGCCGGCATCTCGATCTGGTTTTTGCCACGGCGCTACGCAAACTGGAAGACCCCGGCGCGGCGCAGGAGGTCGCCCAGAATGTCTTCACCGTGCTGGCACGCAAAGCCTGGCAGTTCGCGCCGGACGATTCCCTGCCTGCGTGGCTGCACAAGACGACGCTGCTCGAATCCAAATCCTGGCTGCGCGGCGAACTGCGGCGCCGGCGCCGCGAACAAACCGCCGCCGAATTGGGCACGACCATGAGCACCCCCGAGGATCAACCCGCGTTCCACGCGCTCGTCCCGTTGCTAGACGAAGCACTCCTTTCCCTGCGCGAAACCGATCGCACTGCACTGTTGTTGCGCTACTGCGAGAGTCAGTCATTGCGCGATGTCGGGGCTACGCTCGGCGTGAGCGAGGACACGGCGCAAAAGCGCGTGACCACCGCGCTGGAAAAGCTTTCACAATTCTTCCAGCGTCGCGGTTATCGAACGGCGACGGCGGCCATGTCGGCTGCGGCGTTGCAGCACACGGCGGCCTCCGCCTCGGCAGCAACCCTTTTATTGATTACGAACGCGGCATTGCAAACCGCGCCGCCGGGGCTCGCGGGATTAGGCGCGCTGCTCGCGCGGTCGGTGAGCTTATCCAAGGCACAAGTCACGATGCTGTGGGTGGCGCTGGTCGCTGTGCCGGTGAGCTGGCAATGGAATGAACATCGGGCTGCGGGCGACGAGGTCAAACGAATCCAAACGCAGTTCGCCACCGCAAGCGCCGATTACGACGCGTTGCAAACGGAGATAGAGCGACTGCGCAAGGTTTCATCGCAGCTCGACGCGTCGGTCGCGGAGGCAGCAAAGTCAGTGGCGCAAAGCGCAGAGGCGGGGCAGAAATTTGAGACCTGGAAGAAACATCTCCGCGAGCAGTTGATGGCAGTAGATTACCGTTGGCCGGACGATTCGCCCTTTGTGCGGATTCCGAAGTCGGCTCTGCGAAAGATTGACGTGCACCGTCCAATATCGCCGCCGGGTATCATCAAGCAGGAAACGCGCGAACTTCTAGGTTTAACACCGCAGGAGCGCGAGGAGGCTGAAAGCATCTTGCGCGATCATTTTACCCGGATGGACGTCGCGATTGAAGCCAAGGTTTACGAAACAAACCAGCCATCGGGCTTCAATATCCCGGCCACTGCATTGGCGAGCAAAATAATCGTCGTGCCGCCGCTGGGAAATGAGGTGAAGAACCACAGCGATGAATTGCTCGCAGGACTGAGGCACATTTTGGGCGAAGAACGCTGGCCGTTGGTGGAGGAACAACTGGCGTCCTCCAGCCCGGACACGCTCAGGAGAATTTTGAATCTGGATGACGGGCAGAAGTAGCTAACCGTCGGCGTGTGGGTTCGGGCAGAGAACGGAAGATTTTTGGTCGGTTACGGTTGGTCGAGTGGGTATTCGACTATGACTTCCGGCGGATTGGAGTTGGCTTTGTTTTTGCCGGGTGCGGATGCGCCCTTTGAGAAGGACCCAATGGAGTATTTTAACGGGCTCAATGTGACAAAGGTTTTGTCGCAGCGGCTGGACGAATGGATTCGGAGTGAAGCGGCGAGGCGCCTCGGAAAGGAGACCAGCCGATGAAACGAATCCTTATCGCCCTCGTCATTCTCGCCGCAGGTACGGGCGCATTCTGCGCATTCCAAAGCGCGGCGACCCAGCTTCAGCGAGAAGCCCTCACCAGTCGTGCCGCTTGGGTGGCGCAAACTCAGCTTGTTTCTCAAGCGCAATCTGAGCGCACCGAACTTGAAGGTCGGGTCCGGGAGTTGAAACTAAATCTTTCCACAGCGCAACAGATCATGGCCGCCCGGACCAGCCAGCCGGTGTTCAGGCCTGAACGTGGTTCGCTGCCTTTGTCACCCGATCAATGCGAAAAGCTGCTCGCCGAACTCGGTTTCAACTGGAACACCTCCGGCGATTACGTGGTGGTGAGCAAGGCGACGTTGCAGTGGATTAATCTGGACGGGATGAAGGGCGCGAAATTGACGGCGGTTGCCGATAGCGTGCTAGCCGTAACGCCGAAGGAGCGCACGGCCATTGAAAGTGAGGCGCAACGGTTGCAAGCGGAATATAAATCATGGGTGCAGGCGCATGCGCTGCGGGAAGAACCGACCGGGGACGTGGTGGCGAAATACTCGATTCCGGCGGATACCGCGTTTTCGGGGAATTGCAGCAATGCATTCGCCAGCGGCATGCTCGCAACCTTGGGCGACGAGCGGGGCGGGTTGCTACTGGATTACGCAAGTTCTTGGATGACGGACATGGGAATGTATGGCGGCGAAGCCACAACGATGACTGTAAAGCGGTACGGAGCGGGCGATGAGCTGCGATTGAACGCGGAATTTCATAGTGCCCGCAGCACATGGTCCACCGACGCCTCGCCGTCTCAATTCCCAGAACCGTTCAGACCGCTGTTCCCAAACGGCTGGCCGGATGTCGCAAAGCGTGAGGGCTTCGAGTTGCCCAAGGGATTTGAAGAACCGCCGGGATCGCCTTAACCCGCGGCAATTTCCTGCGGCCCCTTGCCGCCGTTGACGAGAAACAGGACCGCCATGCGGACGGCGATGCCGTTCGTGACCTGCTCCAAAATCAACGAGCGGGCGCTATCGGCGATCTCATTGTCAATCTCCACGCCCCGATTCACCGGACCGGGGTGCATGATGAGCGCGTCGGGCCGGGCTTTCGCGAGGCGGGCTTTGTTCAAGCCAAAGAGTGTGGTGTATTCGCCAATGCTCGGGAACATGGTTTTGCGCTGGCGCTCGTGCTGGATGCGCAGGAGATGGATGATGTCGGCATCGCGCAAGGCCGCGTCCACATCGTGGGTCACGCGACAGCCCATCTGCTCGAAAGTGCGCGGCACGAGGGTGGACGGACCGCAAAGGGTCACCTTCGCGCCCAGCTTGGTCAGCGCCCAGATGTTGGAACGGGCCACGCGGCTGAACAAAATATCGCCCAGGATGGTGACGTTGAGCCCTTCAATCTTGCCTTTGCGCTCGCGGATCGTGAAGGCGTCAAGCAAAGCCTGGGTGGGATGTTCATGGGCACCGTCGCCGGCATTGATGACGTGCGTATTCAGGACCCGCGAAAGAAAATGTGCCGCGCCAGCCGCGCTGTGACGGATGACGATGAAATCCACGTTCAACGCTTCCAGATTGCGCGCCGTGTCCTTGAGCGTCTCGCCTTTCTTCAACGAGGACGCCTCGGCCGTGAAGTTGATGATATCGGCAGAGAGCCGCTGTTCGGACAACTCAAAACTGGTGCGCGTGCGCGTGGACGGCTCGATGAAGAGATTGACGACCGTACGTCCGCGCAAAGCCGGGACTTTCTTAATCGCGCGTTCACCGACGGCTTTGAACGCTTTCGCCGTGTCGAGCACGGTGAGGATTTCATCCGCCGAGAGCGACTCGATATCCAGCAGATGGGGGCGATGCCAGCTCATGGTTTTTCCAAAACGACCTCGTCCTCTTTTCCGGTTTCACCGAAACGAACGCGCACTTTTTCCGCGAGCGAGGTCGGCTGATTTTTGCCCACAAAGTCCGCCTTGACCGGCAATTCCCGGTGGCCGCGATCAATCAACACCGCGAGTTGGATGCACTTCGGTCGCCCAAAATCGTTGAGCGAATCCATCGCCGAACGGATCGTGCGCCCGCTGAACAAAACATCGTCCACCAGTACGACGGTTTTTCCGGTCACGTCAAAAGGGATAACGGTGGGGTGAATCTCCGGCGCGGCCCTTTGATCCAGATCATCGCGGTGCATGGACACATCCAGATGGCCGCACGGCACCGGGTGGCCCCAGATTCCGGCGAGGAGGGCCGCCAGCCGTTCCGCCAACGGCACGCCGCCCCGCTGGATGCCCACCAGCACGACTTCGGCGCTCGCCTCGTTGCGCTCGGCGATTTCATGGGCAATCCGGGTCAGGGCGCGTTGGATGGCGGGGGCGTTGAGGATGATGTTGGCTTCAGGCATGGGGGAAATCCGAATGGCGAATGACGAAGCGAGGGACGAGGGGAAGCACCACCAAGCGAAAAGCGAACCCGTCGGTGGTCGTCGGGTCGTCGGTTTGAAAGTTATCTTCATGTTGCGCCTTGGCGGCCTCGCAGGGCCGCGTTAAAGGAGCAGGTATTATTTTAATGGCTGTGAGCGGTCCCTTGCCGGGTTTTGCGCCACTTGGAACGGTGCTTGACGATCCAGTCGGTCAGCGCCCGTTCGAACCCGATGTCGTGTCCGGCTTTCTCCGACTCGATCCACTTGTGTTTGAGAATTTCCTCGCGTTCAGCCTGAAACTCGCGGTAGAGCGTGGAGTTCTTCAGCAGATCGCCAGCCGTTGGTTCTTTGGTTTCGTCCGACATAGCTATTACGAATTCGGTGGGCAAAACTTACGTCAGCCCCCGGCGTCTGACAATAACCTTTTATGGCCCGGCCAAATAGCGCATATCAAGCCCTGACCCTTCCGGCGGAGGTCTGCTCCCGTTCTTACACCAATGGGCAGGAGCATAGTTGTTTATCGCTGGCATGAAACCCAACACCGTTTAATTTTATCTTCCAACCCGGCCCCGGTTTAATTCATCATCACCCAACATGAAAACCGCGCCATCCATTCCCATGCAAAAAATCAAACCCCTTCTGCTTTGCCCTTTTCTCTGCTGGTCCATCGTGTTTGTCGTCGTCGTCAATCTCCGCGCGGCGGACCTCGTGCCCGTGACGATGTTGCAGGCCGCGGACGACCTGGAAGTCACGCTGTGGGCCGCATCACCGATGCTTAAGAATCCGACGAACTTTGACACGGACAAGGATGGCCGGCTGTGGGTGGCCGAGGGTGTGAACTACCGCAGCCATTACAACCGCCAACCGGAGGGCGATCGCATCGTTGTAATGGAGGACACCGATGGGAACGGCCGCGCCGACAAGAGTTGGACGTTCGTGCAGGAGCCGTTTCTGCGGACGCCGATGGGCATTGCCGTTTTCGATAATAAAATCGTGGTCTCCATGACGCCCGATCTCATTGTTTATACAGATGTGAATCGCGACATGAAGTTTGATCCGGCGGTGGACAAGCGCGAGGTGATTCTCACGGGTTTCAACGGTCGCAAGCACGATCACAGTCTGCACTCGGTGTCGGCCGGCCCGGACGGCCAATGGTATTGGAACGCCGGCAATCAGGGCGCGTTGTTCACGGACAAATCCGGGAAAACCTTTCGTGTCGGCTGCCCGGAGAATTCCAGCGACTTCCCATGGAAACCGCGGGAGATTGCCGGGCAGGCAAGTGACGATGGCCACGTCTATGTCGGCGGTTTCGCGGCGCGCATGAATCCGGATGGCTCGGCCGCTCACATCATCGGCTATAACTTCCGCAACAGCTATGAGCAAACGGTGACCTCGTTCGGTGACGTGTTTCAAAATGACAACGATGACCCGCCCGCTTGCCGGACCACGTTTCTGATGGAGTATGGCAACGCCGGCTACTTTTCGCCGGATGGCAAACGGACGTGGTCGGCTGACCGGCGGCCCGGTCAGAGTACGCCGATTGCGGAATGGCGGCAGGAAGATCCCGGCACCATGCCGGCGGGCGACGTTTA
>JANYBF010000043.1 GCA_025360895.1 Verrucomicrobiota bacterium | reverse complement strand
GTAAATATCCGAGTGCAAAGAAGGCGGGTGATGGCCAAGTTGCGTTCGAGTATCCGACATCAGGCACTATTTCGATCTCGCCGAAAAGATGAATGAAATGTTCTCCAAATATCCGTCCTTTGTGCAGGAGGCGCTGGGGCGAGTCTCACTTTGAAAAAGTTAGAGCCTCCTCACGTCGTCTCCTACAATGGCTGAAATGACCACGGCCTCTCCCTCCAGCAGCGCGCCCGGCGACATCTTCGCCACGACGCATTGGTCGGTTGTGGTTTCGGCAGGCCAGCGGCACACGCCGCAATCCGATCATGCGTTGGAGGAGCTTTGCCGCACCTATTGGTTTCCGCTCTATGCCTACGTTCGGCGGCGCGGCCATTCGAAGGAAGACGCCGAAGACCTCACGCAAACTTTCTTCGTGCGGTTTCTGGCCAAGAATTATCTCGAAGGATTGAATGCCGAGCGCGGATGATTTCGCGCGTTTCTGCTGGCGTCGCTCAAACATTTTCTCGCCAACGAATGGGACAAGTCACAATGCCAGAAACGCGGCGGCGGCGTGGCGGCACTGCCCCTCGACTGGCAGACGGCAGACTCGCAATTTCAACTCGCCGCCACGACCGAGCCGAGCCCGGAGAAAGCCTTCGACCGGGAGTGGGCACTGGCGTTGCTCGCGTCGGTGATCGAACGATTACGCGCCGAATGCGCCGTGGAAAACAGCGAGCGGTGGTTCGAAGTGTTGAAACCGTTTCTCACGGTCGGTAAAAGCGCGATTCCCCACTTCGAGGCCGCCGCCGAACTGGGCATTTCGGAAGGCGCCGTCCGCACGGCAGTGCATCGGTTGCGACGGCGTTACCGGGAAGTGTTGCGGGATGAAATCGCCCAGACGTTGAGCGATCCCGCGAACGTGGCGGAGGAAATGCAGGCGTTGTTCAGCGCCTTCAGCCAGTGAGTGGACGGAATTCAACGGCGCGTCGCCGCGACCACCGCAACAGTTGCAACCGTGCCAGTATTCATAAGGAGCAGACACTATGGAACGCCCGTACACCCCGTGTGCGCCCGCATGTTTTGTTCGACCATTGCGGCCGACCGTTGACCACAAACGATGTGAGCTTCTTATCAGCTTTGACGATCAGGGCGCGCATTTTACGCCATGGTGGCAAGCCGGGCGGGCGGGCTAAAGTTACACTTCGAATTTCCAAACCTCCGGGACCAAGAGGTGCCTGCGAAGACGACCGATCTAGCAAGGGTTATGGAAAGCTATTATTCCGGACCGCGTCATTCGCGGACGAAGCTGATGGGATTGGCGTCATCGGACGGGCGAATGACGAATCTGGCAGCAGTCGGGCCGGGGAAAATGAACGCGAGGAGGGCCGGTTGGTAATCATCGAGATAATAATTTCCGCGATAACCCCCCGGTCGTTCGCCCCGCACCAAGTCCATCTTCTTGTCGCCGCGGTGCCAGGTGGGATTCTCCGTGCTAAGAACGAAGGCGATAAAATCCCTTCTGGGCTTGGCCTTGTTCTTCATGATGCCAATCCGGCTTTTCGCCGGGTCATTGCCGGACCAGATGCCTTCAATCGGGTCGAGGTTGGGTCCGTTGGTCTGGCAGTAGGCGCGCAATTCGGCCTCCGAGACCGACACGGATTCCCAGGCATTGGTGAAGCGAAGAAAATTGGCCTCCGCGCCAAAATTGGGGCTCGAAAACCCCGGCGCTTTGATCGAGGTCAGCTTCACTGCATCGGCGCCCTGTTGTCGGGCGTTCTTGCTTAACTTCTCCACCACGGCTTCGAGCGATCCGCCCACCACCGTGAAGAACGTGTCACTCACGCGCATGGTGCCGATGATCTCACAGGGCCGTGGCACCTGTATGTTTTCGGGGTATATGTAAATCGGATAATCCGCCGGCTTGGCGGGGCCGGCCGCGAGCTTCGGTTCATACTTGGCCACCGTCGAGCAGCCCGGGAGCAGCCAGATCAGGCAAACAATCAGTGCGAGCTTTTTCAGAGCAATCAATCGGGCAGATAGCTAATGCGCCTTCGGTTTCAGGTCGAGCCCAAATGTTTTAGAGGCGCGACATAATTGGGCGCGGCGGCCTAGCGCGGCGGTGGCCGCAACCCCAGAGAGACCACGCTGCCAGCCCGTCTGGCCGCAGGGGCCGACGCCCGGGGAATGGAGGTCAGTGGAATAAGCCTTACGGCTTGAGGTCCATTCCCTTGACCCCTCCTCCCGGTGCGCCGCGGAATCTTGGAGCGGTAAACAAGCTTGCCAACGCAACACCGACGAGTTCACCTTCCCTTAACAAGATCATCCCGTTCAGCCAAGTTGTGGCGGTCCGGCAGCTGGCGGATTTTTTATGAAACGATTAGACCAACCCGCCGTGTCCCGGAAACTGGACGGCTTCACTTTGATTGAATTGCTCGTGGTTATCGCCATCATCGCGATCCTGGCGGCCATGCTTTTGCCGGCGTTGAGCAAAGCCAAGGAGAAGGCGCGGAGTACTAATTGCCTGAGTAACATCAAACAAATGTCCTTGGGTTACAACATGTATGCGGACGATAACACGGATGACATGGTGACATTGTACTTGTTCAAAACTGCGCCGCCCGGCGCCTTTTTTCCCGGCGCGGTAACCTGGTGGGTGGATTTGCTGCGTCCTTACCTTTCAACCACCAACCTCATCAAATGCCCGAGTGTCCAAAAAAGCCAGTTTGGCATCGCGGCGAGTCATCCCGAACTGACATCTTGGGCGGACAACAAAACCAAGTTATCCAAAATCAAACGACCGGTTGAAGCAATTCCATTTGCCGACGCCGGTCTGATTGCCAACAAATTGGAAAAGGACCCCGACAAATGGGTGGAAACGCCGGGGCAGGAATTTCTCTATTGGCGCACGCCGGTAAATACCGGTTATTACGACAGTGATCCCGAGCGTCCGATAAACCGACATAACGGCAGGTGCAACACGGGTTACGTGGATGGCCATGCGCAAGCGATCAAAGTCAGTCTCATCGGCTTGCAATACTTTCCCGGAAAGAATGGGGCGGGTCAGGCCGCAACGGGCTCAAGTTTGTTCAGCGGCAATGGCAGAAGCGATCCGCGCTGGATGTGGGACCTGGAATAATTTTGGGCAAAAGATTGAACGGCGATTGCTTCGCCCAAGCCAAGAAAGCTAATCCCGCATGACCAAAGAGAAGCTGGTTTCGCTGCTCGCCATTCTGGTAATTGCCGGCGCGAGCGCGTGGATTTATCGCAGCCAGTCCGGCTCGCAAAAGTTTGACTTGAATCCTTACTATGCGTTGGGCGCCGGGTCAGCGGAGGAGACCGCAAAATTGCTCGGTAACAAAGGCTCGGTAGTGGTGATCAGTCCCGACACCAGTGAATTCAAAAACGCCGCCGTGGACGGACAATTGCAGGCCTTCCAGGACAC
>JANYBF010000020.1 GCA_025360895.1 Verrucomicrobiota bacterium | reverse complement strand
AGCTCATTGGTGAGTTCCTTCATCCGCGTACCTTTGCCGGCGGCCAGAATGACTGCTTTCATCTCGTCCAGTGAACACGGCGGCGGGCCGGCGCGAAAGAATTTTTTCTCGCCGGCGGTAATGTCGCACCCCCACAATGGCGCCGATAACTCCATGAAAAAATACTTTGCCCCGTTTCTGCTGATTCTGGCCACCGCCGGTTCTGCTTGCGCGGCGGGCCGGCAACTCACCGGCGAGCACGCGCCCGCCCTGACGCCCGCGTTGTCACCGGCCGAAGCGCAAAAGAAATTTGTTGTGCCTGACGGTTTTGAAGTGCGCCTCTTCGCCGCCGAGCCGGACGTGATCAATCCCGTGGCGATGACCTGGGACGAGCGCGGCCGGCTCTGGGTCGTCGAGCTTTACGAATATCCGCTCGGCGCGCCTGAGGGACAGAAGGGTCGGGATTGCATCAAGATTCTGGAAGACACGGACAACGATGGTCGCGCCGACAAGGTTACGGTGTTCGCAGACGGTCTGAACCTGGCCACCGGAATTCTGCTGGGCAACGGCGGCGTCTATGTCGGTCAGGCCCCGGATTTGTTGTTTCTCCAGGACACCAACCATGACGACCGCGCCGACACGCGCCAGGTTCTGCTCACGGGTTTTGGCCTGGAAGACCGGCACGAGTTGTTGAACGGTTTCACCTGGGGGCCGGACGGCTGGCTCTATCTGACGCACGGCATCTTCACCCATTCGAAGGTGAAAATCCCGGAAGCCAGTGAGCCGGGGGTGGAGGTCACCGGCGCGGTCGCCCGTTATCATCCGCGGACGAAGAAGTTCGAGGTCTTCGCCGAGGGCACCAGCAATCCGTGGGGCGTGGATTTCGATGCGGCCGGCAACGCGTTTGTGAGTGCGTGCGTGATTGATCATCTCTTTCATATTGCACCCGGTGGTAGCTATCAGCGGCAGGCAGGCGTGCCGTCGAATCCCTACATTTACGAAATCCTGCCTTCCATCGTGGAACACAAACATCACATGGCGGCGTACTGTGGCATCTGCATTTATCAAGGCGACCAGTTCCCGGCCGAGTATCAGGGCCGCGTGTTCATGGGCAACATTCACCAGAACGCCATCAATCAAGACCGTCTTATCCCGAACGGCTCGAGCTTCAGGGCCGTCGCCGAAAAAGATTTCCTCACGACGAGCGATGGTTGGTTTCGCCCGATCAGCGAGCAGGTTGGCCCCGACGGCGCGCTGTGGATTGGCGATTGGTGCGACAAATATCCTTGCTACCAAAACGCCAACGCCGACCCCGCAGGGGTGGACCGCGAACGGGGGCGCATCTGGCGGGTGGTTTACACGGGCAGCGATAAAAACAAACCTGTTCCCTCGCGTCCGGCGGCAAACATGAATCTCGCCACGTTGCCCAGTGATGAGCTGGTTAGAATGCTTGCCTATCCGAACGTCTGGCAGCGGCGAGTGGCGCAACGACTCTTGAGCGACCGCCGCGATTTGCCGGGCGCAGGTACCTTGCACGATGACACGCCGGCGCATCTGTTGATGAAGAATGGCAAGACCTTGGAAACTCGGTTAGCGGCCCTCTGGACCCTTCATTGCGCCGATTTACTCGATGATAACGCACTGGACACGCCTGCCGAAGATAAAGAACCCGCCATGCGCGCCTGGGCCGCGCGGCTCACCGGGGAGCGCGGCTATCCGCTCGGGGACGCCATTAAGCGACTGGCCAAACTCGCAGAAGATCCCGATCCCTCCGTGCGTCTCGCGGTCGCGACAGCGGCGCGCCAGTTCGTTTCAGGCTCCCTCACGGTCAACACCCCGCCCACGGTGCCGGTGCGTGAAGTAGTCACCGGCCCCATCTTGAGCGCGCTGTGGTTTAGCTCCTACGACGCGAAGGATCCACTGATTCCGTTCATGTATTGGATGGCGCTCGAGCCGATCATTGCCTACGACCCGATTCACGCCGTCGAATACTATAAGAACGACGGCGCGATGCCGCAGATGCCTCTTTCCGGAATTCTCCTCACCAAGATTATGCGACGCGTCTGCGATCTCCGGGACCTGTTGAAACTGGACCAAGCGATCGAACTCCTCGGTGCCCTGACGGAAAAGGAGTCGCCAGCGGTTCTGGCCGCGCTGAACGGCTTGATCGCAGGACAACGCGGCGAAGCCGTAACCCCGGGCCCGAGGTCGGTGGCGGTCATCAGCCGTTTCGCCAAATTCTCCAATCCCGAGGTTGCCGCGCGCGCGCAGGAACTCGGCACGCTTTGGGGCGACTCCGCAGCCATTGCGAAGACCCTTGCCACCATCAATAACTCCCAGGCTAACATCGCCGAGCGCACGACGGCGATTCAGTCCGCGCGGCAGTTGAAGAGTGCCGCCGCCCGCGAGGCGCTGCAGATCCTGATTGCCGAGGAAAATCCCGAACCGCTCGTCGTCGAGGCGATTCGCTCGCTGGGCGCAATGGGCGACGAGGGTCTCGGCCAAAAGCTGGTCGTAGGCTGGAACCGCTTTACCCCAGCCGAGCGTGTTGCCGTTGCCGATGTGCTGGGGTCACGCCCGCAGTGGACGCTTGCCTTGCTTTCCGCCATTGAGGCGAAGCAAATATCAGCCAGCGAGCTTTCGGCCAGCACCGTTCAGCGCCTGGGCCAGAACAAGGACGAGGTAATTCGGCAACGGGCCTTGCAGGTTATCGGGAAAATTCGTCCCGCGAACACAGACAAGCAGAAGATCATCGCGGAGAAAAAGGAAATGATTTTGAAGGGCGGGCCGCCCGACATGGCAGCGGGTCATTTACTCGCGCAGAAGACGTGTTTTACATGTCACAAACTCCACGGCGAAGGCGCTGAGGTCGGGCCGGACCTGACCGGGGTGGGGCGTGCCAGCCTGGATGCGTTGCTGGCCAACGTGATTGATCCCAACCAGATCGTCGGCAAAGGCTACGAAAGCGTGGAGGTTGAAACCAAGGATGGCCGCAGTGTGGCTGGGCGGCTCGTGGAGGACACCGCTTCGCATGTTAAATTGCTGGCCGCCGGACCGAAGGAGGAAATCAT
>JANYBF010000194.1 GCA_025360895.1 Verrucomicrobiota bacterium | reverse complement strand
CACTCGGGCAGACGCAGATTCAAATCGGGACGAAACCGAAGGCGCTGGCAAACAACCGCGACCAGCGAATCGGCCAGTTGGGCGGCGACATTGCTTTGGATTTCCGACGGAAACGCGAGCACCACGCGTTGCAGAGCCTCGGCACATGTCCCCGAATGGACGGTGGCGAGGACCAGGTGACCGGTCTCGGCGGCATTAAGGGTGAGCCGCATCGTTTCGGGCTCGCGCATTTCGCCCACCATCAGCACGTCGGGATCTTCGCGCAACGCGTCCAGCAATCCTTGGTCGAAGGAGGGCGTGTCGCGACCAACCTCGCGCTGACGGATAAAAGCCCGGCGGGGGCGGAATACATGCTCGATGGGGCTTTCGATGGTCAGTACATGGCGCGATTCCGTGAGGTTGATCTCTTGAATCAACGCCGCGAGCGTGGACGATTTGCCACTGCCGGTGGAACCGCTGACCAAGATCAAGCCGGTCGTTGGGACCACCAGTTTTTTCAAATCCGGATGGAGATTGAGCCGGTCAATCGTGGCTTGGAAGCTCGCAAGCAGGCGGATTGCAAAACCGACGCCGCGCGCCGAATGCAGGATATTGATGCGACAACGCACGCCGCCGATGGTGCGGGAAAAATCTGCTGAACGGCGTTCCAAGAAGTGTTGCCAGGCGTCCCCGCTCAGGACGCCCTGCGCAAATTCGATCAGGAGCTGGCCGGACAGCGGTTCACCGATGGTTCGCAAGGCGCCGCGCAGCCGAACGGCGGCGGGCAGGCTGGGTTCGAGATGCAAATCACTGGCGCCCTGCCGGCTGGCGGCGGTGATCAAAGATTCAAGTGTCATGGTTGCCTGGATTAAGGTTGGTTTGATTATCCACCCTTACCGTGTGGAAGTTGCCACCCGATTGGTAGAAGGATGAAATTTTTCATTGGCGGAGCGTTGCGCGTTATTCGCGAAATGATTTTGTCAATCCGGTTCCCGGGGTAGGGTGGCGACGAACTTCTCCCACAGCCCGCGTTCGACGTAGAGTTCGAAATAAACGCCGGGGCGTATTTCGTAATAGCCCGTCATGATCCAGGCCTTGTTTGATTTTTCATCCAGCAGTGCATCCAGTTTCGCCGAGACGAGGATGATGGGAGCGTAGGGATCGTCGGGCATTTTCTCCCACCATCCGACGTGTTTGAATGAACGTAAATACCACGGCAAAGGCCAGTAGCTTTCAGGTGCGATCACTTTCACAACGGTTTCAGTTCCCGTCCCCGCCACGCGGGCCACGGCTTCGATGCGCGCCACCAACTGGCGGCAGCCGTCAGCTGTCTGGGCATAAACGTAAGGATTGCGCGGATCGGCTGCCTGGGGCACCGCTGCGCGCCAGGCTTGCGTGCCTAGATGCATCACGCCCAGCCCCAGCCCAGCAACCATGAGCAGTTTGGCAAAGGTTGACCGGCAAAGCCGGATCAGGGCCGCGGCGCCAATGCCCGCGAGCAGGATCATGCCGAGCCAGAAATTCAGCAGACACCACGGGGTCTTGTACGCGATCAAAGTGTAAATCGCCGTCAGCGCCAGGGTGTAGATCGTGAGGAAGCGGGCGAAGGTTGGTTGCGCGCGCAAGGCCGGGTTGTTGCAAAAAGCGGCCCCGCCGCCCACGACCGCAAGCAACAAAATAAAGAACTCACTCCAAGCCGGACTTTTCGGCGGATGAAACCAAACGAGGCGGTCGAGATAAAAGTTCCACGGATGAATGTGCGGCGACGCGCCGCCCGCGCGATGCAGCCACGGCAAATAAGTTTTCACCGAATCAACCAGCCCGCTCGCGTTCGTGAAAAATGAGCTGAACAACACCAACCACACCACGCCGGTCACCACCACAGCCAGCAGCGCGTGACGCGGTGGCGGCAGCCAGTTCAACGGCGGGACCGATGCCGATGCGCCATCCAAACACCGGGCACGCCAGCCATTCCAGAACCGGGTGGCGACGAGGGCAAACCCCATCGCGGCCAAGGTGAGGACGAAGGTTTCTTTGGTTGCGAACATCAAGCCGACCCCGGCACCGGTCAGGGCGGCCCACCCAGCGCGGCGCGACTGCGTGTAACGCCAACCGGCCGCCAGCGTGAGCAGCGTGAAGAACACCAGCAACATTTCATGGATGAAATAGCGGCTGTAAAAGACCATGGCGGGTGAAACGGCAAGGAAGAGGGCGGCCCAGCCGGTGGCCACCGGACCCAAACCGTCGGCCATCAAAAGCAGCAGAAGAATCAGTCCGACGCCGAAGGCCACGGTGACCACTCGAAGTTGCGCGTCACTGAAGGTAGGGCGCGTCACTCCGTGCGCGCCGCCCCCCTCCCCCTCCCGCGCGGCGGGCAGAAGACTGTCCAGCCCAACATCCGAAGTGATTGCGGCACTCAGCCAGAGAAACGGCAGCGAGCAGTAGTACAACGTCGGACCGTGATACTCATCCGGGTCGTAGTGGTATTCGCCCTTTTCCCACAGGGCGGCGAGTTTAGTGGCATTGATCGCCTCGTCGTTGTGCAGCGGACGAACGGCGAGTTGTGGAACGCGCAAGGCCAGTGCGCCGGCAACCGCCAGCAGCAACGCCAGTGCGCCCCAACGATTCATTTGGCCGGCAAGGCGTAAATTTCGATCTCCTGCCAGCAGTTCAGCGCGCTCAGGTTGCTGCCTTTGGTGTAGCCGCGCACGTAGCGGGCTTTCACGCCTTTGGCGTCAAACACGCGGCCGAAATGGCGCTCGAAGTATTCGCGATCCGTGCCGATGCCGAGGCCGGAGGTGTTGTCGGTGTCATTGTTATAGAGTGTCGTCACGCCGGTCTTGAACTCGGGATCGTCGGACGCCTGAATAATCACGTCATGCATCACCTGGATGTAACGATGGTCGTGCCAGATGGCGATGGCCTCGAGGGCGTACGGCGCACCCAGATCCACTTGGATCCATTGCGTGCCCTTCTTCATCTCGACGGTGTCGAAATCCATGGCTTCCTTCTTACCATCGGTAAGTTGTTCCACATCGCCGGTGAAGGGTTTTACGCTGCTCGTCACAGTTTTCCCAAGCGCGACGTTTTTCACCCCATTCGGAGCCAGGAATGCGGGCCGGGGCTTGTCGGAATTCGGCTCGATGTTCGGGCCTTCGGGTAGTTGTTCGGGCGTGCCTTTGAGCGTCGGAGCAGGCAATTCCAACACGAGCGGCTCCTTGGCCACCGCGTCGGCGGCCCGAACCATATTCACAAAGCCGGGGGCATTGAGGAAAACCGCCACGCCTAAAGCCGGTACCCATTTCATTTTTGCGATCAATTTCATTTTAGTATTGGTTGTTACGCTGTCCGTCACCCTATCGAATTACGGTTCCCGCGACAATCAAAATACAGACGGTCCCCGCTGCGAAGTATTCAGGCGCGTGAAGGCGCGGCCTCGCATCAGGCCAGCAGTTGCAGCACGGCGGCGTGCAGTTGCCGTGCGAGTTCCTTGCGATCTCCGGCCCGCTCGCTGATGGCCGCAAACCGTACCCGCACCAAGACTTGCTTCCGCGACATCAATCGCACCAGATGCGGAAAGAACGTCATGTCGCCCCAGTAACAAACGTCGTTCTCCACCGATCCATCCGCCAGGGTGTAACCAATCCCCACAACCGAAAGCGGTTGCGAGCTGCCGACGATCGGTGCGAGCAGCGACGACTTGAAGGGCAGCAGTTCGCGTCCGTTCCAACTGGTGCCTTCCGGAAACAGCACGACGACATGCCCGCTAGCGAGCACTGCGCGGATTTCCACGCTCATCCGTCCCACGTCGCTGCGCCGGGTCCGTTCGATGAACAGCGTCCCCGCCAACCGTCCGCACCAACCGAAGACCGGCCAGTTTTTTATCTCGCTCTTGGAGACGAACACCGCCGGCGCCAACGCCGCCAGTACGAGGATGTCGAGATAGCTTAGATGATTACTGACGAGCAGACCGGCGGTGGGGCGGGGGCCGTGCGCTTCGATCTGTACGCCAAAAATTCGCAGCGCCCGGCGGGATGAGCGTTGCAGCCAGCGCGTCCGTTCCCCCAACGACAGCGCGCCGCCATGGCGCAGCGTGCTGACCCAAAAGTCACCCGCGACGAACAGCAGCAACGCGGCAAACCCGAGCGAGCGAAACCCGAGCCGGATGATTTTCGTAACCCAGTGCATGGCTCCAGCGCTAACAGCAATTTCACCCGCAAACAAGTTCAACCACGTTGGAAAACCGGTTTTGGACGTGAGATTTCCCCACTGCGCCCCTTGCTTCAAGGACGTCCCTTCGTTATGGTTCGCCCATGTTGTTGAATAAGTCTTTCCTCCTGGCCGCTGCGCTCAGCGCCGGCTTGGGCCTCGCGTCGGCGGACGTGATCGAGTTGAAGGACAAGGCGGTAATCTCCGGCAAAATCCTCGCGGAAAAGCGCGATGCCGTAATCGTGGACGTCGGTTACACTGCCTTGGTCATCCCACGTAGCGCCGTGACGAAAATTTCCCCGGGCGATCCAGCAGTGACGCCAAAATCAGCGGCGAAGGAAACCCAACCCGACCTTTCAATAAAAAATCTACCACCCGACCCCGGGCCCGGCGCAGCAACCAACACCGGGCTTTACCACGCCTCGACCAAAGCGGGCCCGGAACGCAGTGTGCGCGATCTGGTGAATCAACTCGGTGAAGCCGTGGTGCAAGTCCGCACTCCCGGCGGATTGGGTTCGGGTTTCTTCATCAACAACGAAGGTTTTCTCATGACGAACTTCCACGTCATCGAGGGTGAAACGCAGATTTCGATCGAAGTCTATCACCAGCAAAATGGCCAGCTTGAGCGCAAGACCTACAAGCAGGTGCGCATCGTGGCGATGAACAAGTTTGCCGATCTCGCGTTGCTGAAGATTGAGGACAAGGACGCGCCCAAATTCAAATACATCCAAGTTGGCAGCGCCGACGCCCTCGCGGTGGGCGAACGGGTTTTCGCCATCGGCAGTCCGCTCGGGCTGGAGCGCACGGTCACGGAAGGTATTCTCAGCACCAAAACGCGGCAGATGGGCGGCGATCTCTATCTACAGACCACGGCGCAGATCAATCCCGGCAACAGCGGCGGGCCATTGTTCAATCTGAACGGCGAGGTCGTGGGGGTGACCAACATGAAGATCACCTTCGGCGAAGGTCTCGGCTTTGCGATCCCGTCCGAGTCGGTGAAATACTTCCTCGATCATCGTGACGCGTATGCCTATGCGAACGACAACCCCAGCAATCCCTTTCGTTACCTCGAACCGCCGGGTCACATGAAGCAAAAGGTGGCGTCGGAATGAACCCGCCTAGCCTCCCGGTGAACAACCTTTCTGAATCTGCCGCCCGCACCGCCTTCGCTCCCCCCGACCCATGCCAACCTCAAGAATAACCATGACCCGAAAATTATTTTCCCTCGCCGCGCTCGCCACCCTGCTGTTCGCTTCCGCCACTCCCGCCGCGATCCCACTCGCCGAACAATTGCTACCGGTGGACACCCTCCTCATCGTGAGCGCGCCGGATTGGAGTCAGTTGCGCGCGGCATACCAGAAGTCGGCCTCAAGCCAACTGTGGAATGATCCGGCGATGAAGCCATTTCGCGAAAAATTCGTCACGAAATGGACTGAAGAATTCGTCCAGCCGCTGGAGCGCGACTTGGGCGTGAAGTTCGACGATTACAGCGCGTTGTTGCAGGGCCAACTTACATTTGCGGTCACGCAGGACGGCTGGCAGGGCACGGAAAAGGATGATGGCGAACCGGCCTTTCTGTTTCTCCTCGACGCGAAGGACAAGGGCGAGCTGCTGAAGACAAATCTGGCGGAACTCCGTAAGAAATGGTCCGACGCGGGCAAACCGATCCGGACCGAGAAAATTCGTGACGTGGATTTTTTTATCGTGACCCTCAACACCAACGACATGCCGAAGACACTCCGCCAGTTCTTCCCGCAACGTCAGCCGGTCGAAGAACTGGGCAAGACATCAGCGAAACCGACCGATCAGGCCGAGTTGATCATCGGTCAGCAACAAACGCTGTTGCTCGTGGGTAGCTCAATCAAGGCGTTGGAGAAAGTCATGGCGCGGCTCACCGGCGGCACCGCGCCCGCGCTCGCCGAGGACCCGGTGTTCGCCGCCAATCAGCTCACCGTCTTCCGCGATGCGCCCCTGTTCGCCTGGTTCAACGCCCGATTGGTCTTCGACCTCGTGCTCCGCGGGCCCGCGGCGAAGCCGAACCCGGCCGCGCCCAATCCGTTGCCGCTGCCGGCGATGGGCAAAATCCTGTCCGCCACCGGGCTGCCAGGCTTGAAGAGTGCGGCGGTCGCTTTTCGCAACCCGGGCACCGGCTCGCAATTGGATTTTTTCCTCGGGGCGCCGGAAGCCGGGCGCACCGGCGTGCTCAAGCTGCTCGCCCTCGACGTGAAGGACTCGAACCCGCCGGCCTTTGTTCCGGCGGATGCGGTGAAATTTCAGCGCGCGCGGTTCAGCTTTACAAAAACCATCGCTACGTTGGAAAAAATGCTTAACGATTTTTCCCCCCAGGCGCTCAACACCTGGAATTTCATCCTGAGCAACGGCAATGAGGCCGCGAAACTGGATGACCCCGAGTATGACATCCGCAAGAATCTGTTCGGCAATCTGGGCGACGATCTGATCATCTACGAAAAGGCCCTGCGCGCCGACGCGAACGGTGCCGGGGCGCCGGCGCTCTACCTCCTTGGCTCGCCCGACGCCGAAAAGCTCGCTGCCGCGCTGAAGGGTTTGCTTGTCATTCTTTCCCCCGAAGGCCGCACGCCGGAGGGCCGTGAATTTCTCGGCAAAAAGATTCTGAGCGTCAAGCTCACCGCGTTGCCGGTCGGTGGTGGTGGGGCCGGCCCGCGCACCCTGAGCTATGTGGCCAGCGGCGGTTACCTGGCCCTCAGCACCGACGTGGCGGTGCTCGAAGAATACCTTCGCAGCACCGAAACCCCGCCCAAGCCGTTGCGCGATTTGCCAGGCCTGGCCGAGGCCGCTCAGAAGATTGGGGGCCAGAACACCGGTTGGTTCGGCTATGAGAACCAGAACGAAACTGCCCGGCAATTCTTCGCGGCCCTGAAACTTAACGTGGGCGAAACCAACCGGGCCTCCACCAATCCATTTACCACCGCCATGCCTTTCGCCGGGCCGCAGAAGACGTTTCAGGAATGGATGGATTTCTCGTTGCTACCCAACTTCGATCAGGTGGCGAAGTATTTTGGCTTCACCGTTTACTCCGGCAGCGCCAACGTGGACGGAATCACGTTCAAATACTTTTCGCCCACCCCGGCCGGGGTAAAGTCCAATTGAGCGGGGGGTGAGGTAACTGAAAATCGCGCGGCCGTTTCAGTGGTCGAGCGCGAAAAACGCCTCCACTAAATCCGCACCTGCCGATACGCGCCCGGCAACCAGTCTTGCTGCGGGCGCGGCTGTCCGGCGGGCGGCCAGTCCATCGCGTCGTTCACTACGGCGCGCATTTTGTTAAACCACCAAGCCGCGCGGGCCATGCGATTTTCCCGGCGTGCAATTCGCGTCGCCGGTTTCCCGCCACCGAATCCGAGTTCTAATTGTTGGTCAGTTGTCATAAATGCCTTTCTCTTTACGCTTACAGATTGGCAGGTGGGGTCAGACAAAAACCGTCCAAGGCAAAAGATTCTGAAAGAAAGTTTTCGACAGAAACACTGCGGATCAAGGAGCTATTTTGGAGGCGGAATGGCTGCGGAGATGACGCCCAATGTTGAGCGAGGGCAGGCCGGTCAAAGTTCCGAGTGGAAAGATTCCACACGGCCCGTGAAACGATGCGAATCATGTGCCAGAGCCGTAACGAAAAGCCGTGCAATGCGCGGCGCTCCGACTCACGGGTTTGCACTCAACGGTTACGAAACCGCAGTCGCGGCAACTTCATTTGCCGGTGGCGGGTTTTAGTCCGCGCAGATGTTCATCAAACCAATCCCCAAAGACTTCCTCATCCGTGATCATCTCCGGCCAGCCGTGAACTTTGCCCGCGCGTGTAATTAGCTTGGCCGTGGCGCCCGCCGTCTGGCTCCGTTCCACAAATTGTTCCGCCTGGTAAATCGGCACGAGCTTGTCCGCATCACCGTGAATGATGAGCACGGGTGGTTGGTTCGAGTGGACGAAGTAAATAGGCGAAATTTCGCGACCCAGTTTCTGCCGCTCTTCGGCGGTATCGGATCGCGGGCCGAAACCGGGCTTAAAGTCCTTCAGGATGCCGACGCCTACCGCATCCTCGCCCGGCTGGCCGTAATTCAGAAAGTCGGTGGGCGGGAAAAAACAGGCCACGCACTGGACCGCACTGCTTTCACGGTCAATCGCATTCTTGGCATTCGGGTCGCCCGGCGTGCCTTGCACCGCCATCGTGAGCGAGAGATGTCCGCCCGCGCTGCCGCCGGTGATGCCGAGTTGGTTGGGATCCACGCCGTATTTCGTCGCATTATGTCGGATGAAACGCATAGCGCGATGAATGTCGGGTACGATCTCCGTGATGGTGAACTTCGGCTGGGAACCGTGTACCACGGCAAAAATCGTGTAGCCGCGATTCAACAACGGCTGAAACAGGGTCGGATTAATCGCCTCATGCGACGAAAACCACCCACCGCTCACCATCATCACAATGCCGAACCCATTGGGTTTGGCGGGTTGAAACACATCCAGCGTGAGCGCCGTGCCGGATTTGCGCCCGTAGATCACGTCTTCGATTCGGGTGAACGGCTGCGCATTGGTCGTTTGCGCCAATGCCGTCGTTGCCGCACAAGCACAGCAGATTACGATGAGGAGAAAAATTTTCATGTGGATATTGGTCGGGTTTGATCGGGTTTGATCGGGTGGGCGGCCATGTCAGTTTTCGCGTTGGTCACCTGCTGGATATGCCAACGCGTTTGCGCTGTAAATCGAAATGAACTCTTCGTGGCAGATTTTGCGCGTACCGCCGTTCTAACGGGCGGACAATTCTTCCAGCTTCGCTTTCGCCGCCCCGCTGGCGATAGTCTTGGCCGCCAATTCCCAACCTTCGCCGATGGATCGGGCGCGGCTGGCCAAAAACAACGCCGCACCCGCATTCAACAAGACTGCGTCACATTTCGGTCCGCGGTCGTCACCGTGCAAAATCCGACGAATGATTTCCGCATTGGCGTCGCGATCTCCGCCGACGAGATCGTCCAATTTGACCGGCTGCAACGGAAACTGATTTGGATCAAGCGACGAAGTCGCAAACCCGCGTTCCTGATAAAACTCAGCGATGGTGTTATCCCCGAGCGTTGAAAGTTCATCCAGATGCGCAACCAAGCCCTGGGGACTCGGAACGGTGGCTTCGACGGCCCCACAGACGACCATCGCCCGTCGTACGCCAAGGGATTGAAGCACGCGTGCGATCGGTTCGCACAGTTCCGGGCGCGGCACGCCCATGAGCTGCACGGTGGGCCGGACGGGGTTGAGCAACGGGCCGAGGAAGTTGAAGATCGTGCGCTGGCCGCGCTCCGCGCAGAGCTTGCGTGCGGGCGCGATGTGCTTGAACGCCGGGTGGTAATGGGGCGCGAAGAGAAACGCGAAGCCATGTTGGCCCAGCGACCGCGCCGCTTCGACGGGCGGCAGATCGGTGCGAATGCCCAGAGCTTCCAGCACATCCGCACTGCCGGCCTTGGAGGTGATGGCGCGATTGCCGTGTTTGGCCACTGTTACGCCCGCCGCCGCGCACACGAGGGCGACGGTCGTGGAAATGTTAAACGTGCCAAGCTGATCACCACCGGTGCCACAGACATCAAGGATTTCGCGCGCGCGGGTCGCCGCATCCAGTGGCGGTTGGATGGCACGGGCACGGAGTTCGTTGGCAAACGCCGCGATTTCCTCCGTCGTCTCACCTTTTTGGGCCAGAGCAATCAGAAACGCGGCTTTGCTTTCGACCGGAATCACATCGGAAACGAGCGCATTTACCGCGTCCGCGACCATTCGGGGCACAAGCGATTCATTGCGCGTGAGTTGTTCCGTCAAAGCATCCAGCACGCGACCAGCATAGATAGGAACGGCAGCGAGCAAAGCGGAAAAACCAGTGGCGGAGGTCCGTGTGCTTGAGCTTGGATTTTTCCGTGGCATGGGACATAGTCCGCCGCCAATGCAATTGATCCGCGACATTTACACGGCCAACCGCGCCACCGGACGCCCGGTGATCTCGCTCGAGTTCTTCCCCCCGAAGACTGATGAGGGTGACCGCACGCTCCTGGAAAAGAACATCCCGGCGCTGATGCAAACAAAGCCGGACTTCTGCTCCGTCACCTACGGCGCCGGCGGGAGCACACGCGAGAAAACATTGATGATCGTGGATCGCATCCAACGCGAGCATCAGCTTACGGCGCTCGCGCATTTGACGTGCGTCAATCACACCCGTGAACAGGTTGGGGAGTTGTTGCGAAAAATCAAGGCAACCGGCTGTCAAAACATCCTCGCCCTGCGCGGTGATCCACCGGGCGGCGGCGAATTCCAGCCCACCCCCGGCGGGTTCGAGTATTCGTCGCAACTCGTGCAATTCATCCGTGAGCAGGGCGGCTTCGGTATTGGCGTCGCCGGTTTTCCGGAAGGGCATGTGGCCTGCAAACTGGGTAAGCAGGTGGACTGGCAACGCCTCAAGGAGAAGGTTGCGGCGGGCGCAGATTTCATCCTGACGCAATTGTTTTTTGACAATGCGGATTTTTTTGAATTTCGCGATCACCTGACGAGCAAGCTGGGAGTAAAGGTTCCGATCGTTCCCGGCGTCATCGCCATCGTGAGCGCGACGGCAATCAAGAAATTCACCCAGATATGCGGCGCGAAAATTCCGCCGGCGCTGGGCGCGAAGCTTGACGCCCTCGGGACCGATGACGCGGCGGCGGCGGAGTTCGGCGTTGAATACGCCACGAAGCAATGCGAGGAACTATTGCGGGCCGGGGCGCCGGGTTTGCATTTTTACACGCTCAACAAGGCGGCTTCGACCGTGCGGGTGTTAAAGAATTTGAACCTCGCCTGAATAACGGGCAACGGTCCCCCCAGGATGGCGCGAGCCGGGATACGCGCGCCTGCCATCCGGGGACGGATTGTAAAACGGCAAAAGTTCGATGGCCTGAATAAACCTTCTTTCCATGGGCCGGTAGTTCGTGTTTAATTTCGTAATGAAACGCACGATCATTCTCAGCACAACCCTCCTCATCACTTTTCTTTCCACCACTGGCCACAGTGCGGACGCGGCCAAACCGGTGGGCACCGGCGCCAGTTTCAAGGGGCCGCTCGGCCTGCAACTTTACAGCCTGCGTGAGCAGTTCAAGAAGGATGTGCCCGGCACGCTAAAGGTGGTACGCGATTTCGGCTTTCGGGACGTGGAACTGGCCGGCACGTACGGAAAAACACCGGAGGAATTTCTGGCGTTGCTCAAGGAGAATGGCCTGAAGGCGGTGGCGGGTCATTTCAGCTACGACCGTTACCGTGACGACCCCGAAGGCGTAGCCAAGGAAGCCAAGGCGCTGGGTCTGGCTTACGCCGGCACGGCGTGGATTACGCACAGTGGTGCTTTCACGGAGGCGAACGCGCATGACGCCGCCAAGGTTTTCAATCGCGCGGGGGAAGCACTGGCCAAGCAAGGCATCAAGTTCTATTACCACAATCATGGTTATGAATTTGTGCCGCATGGCGACGGCACGTTATTCGACCTGCTCGTAAAGGAGACGAAGCCCGAGTTTGTGAGTTTCCAGATGGACGTGATGTGGGCGGTATTTCCCGGTCAAGACCCGACTAAATTAATGGAAAAATACGGCAGCCGCTGGGCCTTGATGCATGTAAAGGATTTGAAGAAAGGGGTGGCCACCGGTTCGTTGGCCGGCGGCACGGATACGAAGAACGATGTGGTGGTGGGCACGGGTCAGACGGATTGGCCTGCCTTGTTGCGCGCGGCGCAAAAGGCAGGCGTGAAATATTATTTTATTGAAGACGAATCACCCTCCGTGCTGGAACAAATTCCCCAAACTTTGAAATACCTGGAGAATGTGAAGTTTTGATCCTGGCATAACTTTCCAACGACAATTTCAGCCTATCATCCTGATTTGATGAGCAAGCCACTGCGGTTTCATGGTTTGGTTCTGGCCGTTGCGAGTCTGGTCATTGGGTTGTCCGGTGCGACGGCAATCCGGGCCGAGCCGTCAGCGACGGTCGCGACCAATGCGCCGGAAAAGGCACCGCCGGCGGGGGTGTTGCCGGGCAAAGGGCCGGTGCAGAAGGGCGATTGGTTCGACAAGGTTTGGGGTGAACGCCGGGCGGAGTTTCGGAAGAACGCGGTGATGGATCAGGGCGCGATTGTGTTCCTCGGCGACTCCATCACGCAAGGCTGGGGTGATCCCGGTAAACATTTTCCCAAGTATCGCTGCGCCAATCGCGGCATCAGCGGCGACACCACCCGCGGCGTGCTTTACCGGTTGCCGGAAGACGTGCTGGCGTTGCACCCGGCGGCGGTGGTGTTATTGATCGGCACGAATGACATCGGGATCGGTGCGGACCCGGCGGACGTGCTGGAAAATATCAAAGCCATCCTGGCCGCGCTCAGGGCTTCGAATGCGAAATTGCCTGTGATTGTATGCCGGGTGATGCCGAGTGCCGCGAGCAAGGAACGTCCGGCGGCCAAAATCCAGCAGCTCAATGCGCTCGTGAGCGAACTCATTGCGGGCGACCCGCAATTTATCCAGTGTAACACCTACACGATCTTCGCCGATGCGCAGGGTGATGCGAAGAAAACAGAATTCCCCGACCTGCTCCACCCCAATGCTGCGGGCTACGCAAAGTGGGTGGCGGCGTTGAATCCACTGCTGCAACCATTGCGACTGCCGGCCGCCGGTCAGTGACCGCGCGGAAAAGAGCTTTCTCGCCTCCGTCAACTGGTGTTGAATCCGACCGTGAATCAGACGCATCCGCTGACAACAACCACATTTGAACTGCCCGGTTATCGGGCAACGAAATCGTATGGGGTCGTGCGTGGCATTGTCGTGCGCTCGCGTTCGATCATCGGCAATATCGGCGCGAGCATCCAAAGTATCTTCGGCGGGAATATCACGCTCTACACGGAACTCTGCGAACGCGCCCGCGCGGACGCGTTTAATCAGATGCTCGCCCACGCTGGCCAGTTGGGCGCCAACGCCGTCATCGGCGTGCGCTACGACGCGACCGAAATTGGCAACGGCATTACGGAGGTGATTTGTTACGGCACGGCGGTTTCGGTGGAGGCGGCGCCGTGAAGGCACTTCCCGCCAACGAAGAATTCCCAGAATGATGTATCCGCTTTCATCCGAGCCCGGCGGTTCCAAACGCAACGGTTTCCGACTTGGAACCGCCGGGGGAGTTGACGCATTGGTGGGCCGAGTGGCGGAAGGCCTGGCGCCCCGCCGGTTGTTGAAATGAAACCTCAAGGCGCTGAAAGTTTATCGGTACGCTTGCTCGGCAAACTCGCCTGGGCCGTCATTCACCGGCGGCATTGGTTTTTGTGGCCCCAAATCATCCTCTTCGGGCTTTGTATTCTCTACACGGTCAAGTTTCTGGAGTTCCGAACCAACCGGAATGACCTGGTCGGCAGTGGCAAAAAATATCACCAGAATTTCTTGGCGTTCAAAAAAGAGTTTCCCACCCAGGACGATCTCGTGGTGGTGGTGGAGAGTGAAAACGCCGAGAAGAACCGGCAGTTTGTCGAGCGGATTGGCGCCAAGCTGGAAGCGGAAACGAACCTCTTCATGCACGTCTTTTACAAGGGCGATCTTAAGATGCTTGGCTCGAAGGCGCTGTTGTTCGTCCCGGAGCCAGACCTCCTCGAGTTGCGAAAAAAACTGAACGACTACCTGCCATTCATCGATCCCTTTACGCACACGACGAATCTGGTGTCGTTGTTCGACATGATCAACACGCAGTTCCGCACGGCCAAGCGGGAACGGAACGCGGAAACGGAGTCGCTCATCCGGGCGATCCCCGCATTGGAGCGCATCGTGACGCAGGCCACGGCCAGTTTACGGCGCGGTGGCAGTCCTACTTCGCCAGGGGTGTTTGCTTTGTTCGCCGCCGGCCCGGAAGCGGAACGGAGCGTGTATATCACGTTTGCTGCGGGCCAGATTTATCTCGTCACAGCGCAGGCGGTAAAGGAGGAAAGAAACAGCGAAGCGGTCTTGCGGTTGCGGCAATTAGTCGCTGAAACCCAGGCGGAGGTGACCGGAATCAATGTGGGCCTCACCGGGGAACCGGTGTTGGTCCACGACGAGATGAAGCAGTCACAAAGCGACACCACGGTGGCGAGCATCGTATCACTCATCGTCTGCGCGCTGATTTTCATTTACGGTTACAACGAGACCGGACGGCCGCTCAAGGCCACCCTGTGTCTGGTGGTGGGACTGGGTTACACGATGGCCTTCACCACGGCCGTGGTGGGACATTTGAATATTCTGACGGTCACCTTTGTGCCTATCCTGATCGGACTGGCGATTGATTTCGGCGTGCATCTGGTCACGCGCTACGAGGAGGAATTGCACCATGGCAAGAGCGAGGCCGAGGCGATGACGAAGGCCGTGGTGTTTACGGGGCAGGGGATTTTTACCGGTGCGTTTACGACGGCCGGCGCGTTTTTGGCCATGGGCTTCACGGATTTCAAGGGCATCCAGGAGATGGGCATTATTTGCGGCGGGGGCTTGCTGGTTTGTCTGGTGCCGATGATGACGCTGCTGCCAGTGCTGCTGTTGCGAGGGCGGCAAAACGTGCTGGATCAAGCCCGGGCGGGCCAGGTGGACCACCGCGCGCGCATCGAAAACTTCTGGCTGCACCGTCCGCGATTGGTGATGGTCGTGACGATCGCCTTGTGCGTCGGGTGTGCGTGGCAAATGCGAAAAGTGCAATTCGATTACAATCTGCTCAACATGCAGAGCAAGGGTTTGCCGGCGGTTGAGTTTGCGAAAAAACTCATCAATGCGACGGCCGAAACCGGGAACGATGGAGGCACAAACGGCGCAGCCCGCTCGGTTTTGTTTGCGGCGGTCGTCACCGATTCCCTGACGGAGGCGGTGGAGTTGGAACGACGGATCAAACAATTGCCGTCGGTGGCGGGCGTGGATTCCGTTGCCAAGTTTCTCACGGAGAATCAGGCCGAAAAACTCCGAGTGATTGGTGAAATCAAACAGGATTTGGCGGCGCTGAAATTTGACGTTGCGGATCGTCAACCCGTTGACGTTTTGGGGTTGAGTCGGAGCCTTTACTCCCTGAATGGCTACATCGGCCTGGCTCGCGAGGAGGCGCAAAAAGAAGACGCGGCCGTGATGGCCCGGTTGACTATCCTTTACCAGGCCATCGAGATTTTCCGCAAAGAGATGTTGCGGGGCAACCCTGGGGATCAAGCCCTGGCAGCTAACCAACTGGGAACTTATCAACGCGCGCTCTTCGATGATCTACGTTCCACATTCGAAGCTTTGCAGCAGCAGGACAACCGCGAAAAACTGCGCGTGGAGGATCTGCCATCGGCCTTGCGGGATCGTTTCGTGGGCATCCACGGGAAAATTTTGCTCCAGGTTTATCCCAAGAAAAATGTCTGGCAGCGCGAGTACCAGCAGGAATTCATCTCGCAATTACGCGGGGAACTTAATCCGAACGGCACCGAGACGCCCATCATCACCGGGACGCCGGTTCAATTGCTCGAATACACGACGCTGCTTAAGCGTAGTTATCAGGAGGCGGCGGTGTATTCACTGATTGCGATTGCCATTCTGGTATTCATTCATTTCCGCACCCTCGGTTCGGTAATTTTAGCATTGCTACCGGTGGCAATTGGTTCGCTTTGGCTGGGCGGCGTCATGGGCTGGTTTAATATTCCACTAAACCCGGCAAACATCATGATGCTGCCGCTCATCATTGGCATTGGCGTGACAAACGGCATTCATATCCTGAATCGGTTCGCCGAGGAACAGACACCGAGCATTCTCGCCAAGAGTACCGGCAAAGCTGTACTCGTTTCCGGTCTGACAACGATCGCGGGCTTTGGTAGTCTCGCGCTGGCCAAGCATCGTGGCATTGAAAGTTTGGGCTTGGTCATGGCGACGGGCGTGGCCACTTGCATGTTCGCCGGCCTGACGTTTCTGCCGGCCTTGTTGAATTTATTGATGCAAAAGCGAAACCAGGAAAAAAAC
>JANYBF010000624.1 GCA_025360895.1 Verrucomicrobiota bacterium | reverse complement strand
CAAGGGCGACTCGTGGAGAAATAGATTGGTTGCCACCTGGCTGCCGATGACGCAAACCGGTCGGCCGCCTTCGGCTTCCGCGGCGGTGAGAAACCGGCCCAGGGCCAGACCCACGCCGCTCGTCAGGAGATAGGCGTCCGTTGTGCCAATCACATTCACGCTGTCCGACCGGCGATTCTTGAACTTGACCGACAGGTCGTCATCGGCGGACGGGGCGACGGCGAGCGCAAAGGGGGACTGCTTCTCCAGCGCGCGGTATTGGTCAATCGAGATCGGGCGGCGCTTCATCATCTGCAGCCATTCGGCATGGGAGCGGTTGATCCAGTTTTGCCGGCTCACATAAAGCACATCCGCGCCAAGCGAGGAAACACTTTGCATGAAAGAGCGGTTCAACCCCTCAATCGCCGTGCCCATGAGCGTGACGGTGACAATGCCGATGACGATGCCGAGCGTGGTGAGGGCAGCGCGCATTTTGTTCGCGCGGATCGCCGCGAACGAAATGCTGAAACCCTCCCGCAGCTCGGTGAAGAAATTCATGGCGCTCCGGTCGTCCCAATTAACTCATCACTCGCGATCAACCCATCGCGGATGCGGATGATGCGCCGGGCGTGGCGGGCGATTTCTTCCTCATGGGTGACGACGATGATCGTGTTGCCTTTGCGGGCGAGGTCCTCGAACAGGGCCATGATCTCCGTGCCGGTCTTGGAGTCGAGATTGCCGGTCGGTTCATCGGCCAGCAGGATCGAAGGTTTGTTCACCAGCGCCCGCGCCACGGCCACGCGCTGACGCTGGCCGCCGGAAAGTTCGTTGGGCCGGTGATGGACGCGGTCGGCCAGGCCGACCTGGGTCAGGGCTTCGAGCGCGGTTCGTTTTCGCTCAACCGCACCCATGCCCCCATAGATAAGCGGCAGTTCGACGTTGTGGAGGGCGTTCGAGCGGGGCAGCAGATTGAAGGTTTGAAACACGAAACCGATTTCGCGATTGCGGACTTCGGCGAGCTGGTTGTCATCCATCTGGCTCACGTCCGTGCCGTTGAGTTCATAGCGGCCGGACGTGGGGGAGTCGAGGCAGCCGACCAGATTCATGAGCGTGGATTTGCCCGAGCCGGACGGCCCCATGATGGCGACATATTCGCCGCGCTGGATTTCCACCGATACTCCGCGCAGCGCCTGCACCAGCTCCGTGCCCATCTGGTAGCGGCGGGAAATTTTGTCGAGGCGGATGAGGCTCATGGGAGAAATGACGAATGACGAATGACGAATGACGAATGCTGAAGCTTGGGGCCAATACGCGCGAAATCCGACAGCCGGCATCCGGTTTTCGTTCCGGCTCACTTCTTCTCCTCTTCGCTCTTTTCCGGCATGCCTTTGCGGATTTTTTTACCATCCTCCAGCTCCCGATTCACGGCCTTGTAACCGCCGGAAATAATCTCCTGGCCTTCCTGCACGCCATCGGTGATCTCCCAGTAATCGTTGTCACTGATGCCAATCTTCACCGGCACTTGTTTCGCGTGATCGCCTTCGACCACGAAAACCACCTCCGAAGGCTTTGGCATGTCTTTGGATTTTTTGTCGGACTTTGCGCTGTTCAGGTCCGTGATCGGGGCAGCGTTGGTGGTGGTGACAGTATTGGTGCCGGTGGCCGCCAGCGCATTGGTTTTCGGCAGCCGGGTGGTGATGGCGGCAATGGGCACAGTCAATACGTTCGTGGTGTAGCGCGTTTCGATCTCGGTGCTCACCGACATGCCCGGGCGAAAGTTTTCCTTTTCCAGGATGCGAATCTTTACTTCGAACTTGGTGGCCTCCTGCGTCTGGCTGGATTGATTGATACTGGTGGCGCTTCGCGAAGAGTTCGCGATCTCCGTGACGGTGCCAGTGAACTTGCGGTTCTTGAACGCGTCCACTTCCAGCCGGGCCCGTTGGCCGGGCTTGATTAGGACCACGTCAATCTCGCCAATGTCCACGCGCGCTTCCATGGCTTCGAGGTCGGCGATGGTCATGATTTCCGTCCCCATGTTGAAGGACGTGCCGAGAACGCGTTCGCCGAGTTGCGACCGGAGCCGGGTCACCGTGCCATCCATTGGCGACTGGATGGTGGTTTTGCTCAGATCGTCCTTGGCCTTGTCGAGCCCGTACTTCGCCTGATTGGCCTGGTGAACCGAATTGGTGTAACGCAGTTTGGCGACATCAAAGATCGTTTTGAAATCCAACATGACCGAGTCGGAGACAAGCTTGTTGCGGAATAACTCCTGATTGCGATTGAATTCGGCCGCCGCTTTGTCGAGTTCGGCCTGGGCGACCGTTTCGCCGGCAAGGGCGGACTTGTAATTGGCTTCGGCGGAATTACGACTCGCCTCGTAATTATCCGGTTTGATTTGCAGGAGCAAATCACCCTTTTTCACATGATCGCCCTCCTTCACCGGCAACGCTGTGATTTCACCGGCCACTTCCGGGCTGATGACCACCTGGACGACCGGCTGGATTTTGCCGTTGGCGACCACCAATTCGGTCAGGCTGCGGCGGGCGGCCTTCTCGGTTTGCACCGTGATGAGGACCTCACGTTTTCTAAACACCGCCGCCAGCGTGAGGGCAACCAGCCCGAGACCGATGACAGTAAAGATAATGAGCTTGCGACCTTTTTTTGGATTAGCCATGTGAAATTATTTCGAGTATGGACGCAGTTGCAGCATCATTGTTCAAGAAAAATGGACGCGCATTCAGCCGAACATCCTGCCCACCATCGCGCCCAAGCCGATCAGCAGCGATTGCCAGACGATCCAGAAACCAAACATCACAAATGCCCCGCGCAGAAAGGACACCCCCGCCAGCCGGGCGAGCGCGCAGCCCAGCACTCCGGCCTGCCAGACTTGGAACACATCGAGCGCGGCCAGCAACAGGTGGACGGGATTCTTCG
>JANYBF010000480.1 GCA_025360895.1 Verrucomicrobiota bacterium | reverse complement strand
CAAGCCCTGACGTGTCTGTTCCCGCCCTCATTTTTGTTTACGTGGTCGCGCTGCTGCTGGCCTTGTGCGGGCTGGGGATTTATTCGGAGATGCGGCGACGGCGCTTCGAACCAACGGCGAGCGAGGACCGCATCTTCCGCTGCCGAAACTGCGGCTACGTTTACACCGATGACCCGGACGTGGACCGCTCGCGCTGTTCGCAATGTGGAAAGTTGAACGAGGCGATTGAGTTTTGAATTGCGGTTACAGAACCACTTCCGTCCCCACGCCTTCGTCCGTGAAAATCTCCAGCAACACCGAGTGCGGCACGCGGCCGTCCACGAAGGAAACTTTCTCCACGCCGGCGTTGATGGCCGCCACGGCACCGTCCACCTTGGGGATCATTCCCTTGTCCACGATCCCGGCAGCTTTTAGGCCGGGCACTTCAGTCGTTTGCAAATGCGTGATAAGCGTGGCCGGGTCTTTCGGGTCGCGCATCAACCCAGGCACGTCGCTCATGAACACGAGCCGCTTGGCCTTGAGCGCGATCGCTGCCTGCGCGGCGGCCACGTCGGCGTTGCAGTTGTAAATCTGGCCGTCGTCGCCGAGCGCGGTGGGGCTGATGACCGGCGTGATGCTGCGCCGGATGCATTCGCGCAATGGCTCGACGTTCACCTCCGTCACCTCGCCCACGAAGCCGATGTCAATTTTCGCACCGGGCTTGTCCTTGTCGTCGAGCCAGAGCTTGCGGCATTTGAAAATATCCGCGCCGCAAAAACCTCGTGCTTTGCCGCCGAGTGATTCGATGGTTTTGACGATCTCCGGATTGATCTCGCGTGACAACACGCGATCCACCACCGCGACGGTCGCCTCGTCGGTCACGCGCATGCCTTGAATGAAATTCGCCGCCAACCCTGCCGCTTCCATCGCGCGAGTGATCGCTTTGCCCCCGCCGTGAACGACCACCGGGTTGATGCCCACAGCTTCGAGGAATACGACATCGCGCGCCACACCGTTGCGGATGGCCGGGTCGGGCGAATCCATGAAACTGCCGCCGTACTTGACGACGAATGTCTGACTGCGGAAACGTTGAATGTACGGCAACCCTTCGAGCAGCATCGCGGCTTTGGCTATGAGGTCTTGCATGGTATCAGTATCGTTCACCGCTGATTGAACAGGGATTGGGCGCTGAATTCAAATCGCAACCGCGACCGCAGTTCATCATTACCATTTTCGAATCGGCTCGCCGACAAATTTAAGGATAGCCGGCTTGTTACGATTTCCGGATTACCGACAACCCGGTCGCCTTCCTTCCAATCGAGGCAGAGGCAGCATCACTTTCGGCTGGTCAGCGCGTTTACGACCGCATCCGTCGCCGAAGACTGGGTAACGCCGACAAAGTTCACCCGGCCCTCGGCCACCGCAAATGCCGCCGCCGCGCCGGCAGCAGAGCCCGGGGTCTCGCCCACCACCGTCGTGGTCACCGGCGCGCACAACGCGAGCAATGCCGGCACGTCGCCATACTTCGCGCCGCCGGGAACGAAGTTCACGTCCCACACATTGTCGAGGTGCGCAAAGCGAAAACCCGCGGTATCGCAGGCCAGTTGATGAACCGCAGTCGGCGCCAAGGCGGTCGTGGCGGCGGCAATAACGCCAGCGCCTTCCACTCCGGCAACGAGAATTTTATTGGCCCGGGCCTCTTTGTCGTCGCGGATTTCCCCGATCAGCGCAAGGGCATCGCGCACGCGCTCCGCGAACAGGCTGGGATTGTAGCCATAGTGATAGCCGGCAAAACCTTCGTAAGCGCCGCCGGCCTTGCGCTTGTCGTCAGCATACACATTGGCATTGCGTGTCGCTTTCAGCAGATAAAGTTGCGGGCAAGCGATGGCATAACCGCGCTTCAGCATTTGAACGGCAGATTGGCTGAGGCTGCCGTCCGGGTAAATAATGGACTCCCCGCCTTTGAGCGTGAGCCACAGAATCACATCACGGTTCCACTCCTTCGGATACAGAAACGTCGTCTCGACGACATCGCCATTACAGGTCGTGCGACCGCGCTTGAGGCGATAATCCCCTTTGTCCTCCGACGTGCGTAAGTTGAAGATGGACTCACCCGGCTGCGGTAGTGAACGACCAATCATCACTTCGAGTACGCCGCCAATGACTTCACGGGTCTGGCGCAGGTCGGCTTTTGATTTTGGATACAACAACGGCTCGATCTGCTTGCCGGTTTGCTGTTTGAACCAATTGATGATGGCGATCTCGTGCGGTTCGCCAACCTGATCGCCTGCCGGCTTCGGATGTTGATCATCCCAGACGCTCAACTCCGGCGTTGAGAGCAGTTGAAAGTCGCGCTCGTCGGTGTTCGTCAGACCAAGTTTAAGATACTGGTTGAAGAAGGCATACATCTGGGCGCGAGAGACGGCATTGTAGTTGTGCGGAAATTGAATGTTGAAATGCGCCTCCACGCGATCCGGAATTCCCAACTGGGTATAAAGCTTTTTCAAGTCAGGAAAGCCTTTCGTCTTCAATTCGTTCGTCCAATCGTCGGCAGCGGTCATGCCGAGGGGCCGGGGGGCGGTGAGTGCCGCGAGGTCAATATTGCCTTGATTGATCCGGAGATAATGCGCGTTCTCACAAGTGCAACCGCCCTGCATCGCGGTGCTGACCATCACACAAGGAAACGCCGCCGCAATCCGATCATCAATTCCCGTGAGTATCATCGTCTGCGTGCCGCCGCCGCTTTCGCCCGTGCAACCGATGCACTTGGAGTCCACAAATGGCAGGCTGCACATGAAATCCATCACGCGCTCGCTATTCCAAGTTTGCAGCCCGAAGTAACTCACGAGATTCAATTCCGCTTCGGGGCTGACGAACCCTTTCGCCGCCGGACCGTGGCGATGTTCAGGGAACTGCACGCTGTCGGCGTAGCCCAGCATATCGTAAAGAAAAACCGCGCAGCCCATGCGTGCGAGCTGCACACACCGGGCTTGCATCGGTGAATGGGCCGCGTTTTCAAATTTTTCCGCCCCCATCGCAATCTGCTTTTTGACTTCGGCTTCGCTCTCCTTCATGAACCGGCCGTTCGGCCAGTGGCCATGCGGAGAAATGATCGCGGGAATTTTGCCCTTGATGACCTTCGGCAGGTAAAGATTGCCCGTGACGTAATGACCCGGCAGCGATTCAAACGTCACCTTTTCGACGGTGTAATCGTCCTTCTCGATGCGACCGTGGATCACCGCATTGAGCGGGGCTTTCTCGGGCATGGGATACAACCCCGCCGCGACGAGCACTCGCCGTTGAATTTCCGCCCGGCGAAGATTCCACTCGGCCTTGTTTTTGACGGGGGTAAACGGAAAATAACTCTGGTTCAATTCGCGCAATGGACGGGTGGGTTCCGGCTCTTCGGCGCCGGCGATGAGACCTACCAAAAGTGTCACCGCCACGATGGCGACCAAGCCGCCCGACTGGTAATTCATTTTGAGGCGATTACCGGAGTAGCGGTTAATGGCAACATTACCTTGGATTGGGTTTTCGCATATTTGCATAGCATCTTCTTCGTGGACCGGCCGACTCACGCTTGGCTGCATCGCCCGGCCTAGCCTAATTGTTAAATCAGCGGATGACCGCCCGATTTACCCGAGCGGAAACTGCGACCATACCGACGACCCTTGAAAAAGCAACCTCGGGCTGTTTACTTCAAAGATTTCTGGGTGCATGCTTGTCCCCGGATCCATCCCTCGCTTGTCAATCTTCAACGTCCCCACTAGATTTTATGCCGATTGCACGCACCACCCGCCACCGCCCGTGAAACCCAGGTCCCGCTTGCCGTTGACTTGGACGGCACGCTCATTCGCACCGACATGCTTTGGGAATCGCTCGTCCAGCTCTTGCGACAGAACCCGTTGAAGGCGCTGGTCGTTCCCTTTTGGTGGCTGCAAGGTCGCGCACACTTGAAGCAACAACTCGCGAGGCGCGTCCAGGTAGATGCCACTTGCCTGCCGTACAATGAAGAATTTCTCGCCTGGCTCCAGGAGCAGAAACGCGACGGGCGCGTGCTGATTCTAGCCACCGCTTCCGACATCGCCATGGCAAACCCCGTGGCTCAACACGTCGGTTTGTTCGATGGTGTGATGGCCAGCGACGGCAAAACCAATTTGCGTCACGCGGCCAAACTCCGTGCGTTGACCGAAAAATTCGGCCCGCGCGGCTTCGATTACGCTGGTAACTCGTCGGTGGATTTGGGCGTCTGGGCGGGCACCCGGGAAGCCGTCGTGGTCAACGGTCCCGCCAACCTCGCTCACCGTGCGGCGCAACAGACCAAAGTGGGGAAAGTTTTTCCGGCGAAGCCATCGGCACTCGCGGCACTGCTCACGGCACTGCGACCGCACCGGTGGGCCACGAATCTCATCATTTTCGTCCCAGCGCTGATGGCCCACCAACTCGGGGAGACGACGATCGTCGGACTGACCGTGCGCGCATTCGTTGCTTTTTGCCTAGTCACCGCCGCCGTATATCTCTTCAAGGACTTGCTGGATCTGGAAGCTGATCGGAAAGATCCGACCAAACGCCGCCGCCCGCTGGCGTCCGGTGGCTTGCCATTGGCGGCGGGCCTCGTGGCGGCGCCAAGCCTCCTGCTCGCGGCGCTCGGGATGGCGCTTGGTTTGTCCCCCGCATTCCTCGTCATTGTTCTCGGTTACTTCGCCGTCGCTACGGCTTACCTTTGGCGGCTCCAGCACATCGCACTACTGAACGTGCTGGTACTAACTGGACTTTTCCTGGGGCGACTGGTCGCTGGTTACATCGCCACGAAGCCGGGCTGGTGAGCTTGTGGGCTGACGTTCGCATTCCGGTTGGCAACCGGTAAATGACGATGGTCCCTCCCGCCTCACGGTTCTTTTCGCAGATCGGCACAAATCAACTGCGCCCGACTGCGGGCGAAAAGAAAGCCGGCGGCCATCGCTGGAAAGGCGCGCACATCCGACGGCAAAATTTGTGCGCGGGCAACGGGCTTGAATCCTTCCGGTCTGGCCGGCACGCGGATCAGGAGGCCTCGTTCCGTGAGTAACAGCAGATCATCACCCGCCAAGATAACGCTGCCCGCTGTCAATCCGGCCTCGCTCCATCGCACCTTGCCGGTCTTGAGTTCCACGCAGCGAAATTCACAGCCCTGTTCCTGCCGGCCATGCCAGCCATAAAGGAAACCACCGTGCTGAACACTGTTGGCGTAGTGATTCGACAGCACATCGTCGCGCGACCAGATTTCCTCCGGACCGCGCTCCTGAAACCGTAACAAGCTCGCACCCGCCCCGTAAGATGCCGAAAGGAAAATCAAGTCGCCCACCACCACCGGTGTGGCGGCGCTCACGGTCGCACTCCCACGGGGTCGCCACGGATGCCGAAAAATCACCTGCCCGTCCGTCGGCTGCAAAGCCACGAGTGCTTCGCGCGTTAAGCCGAAAACAATTCTTCGCCCCCGAATTGTGGCTACCGTTGGCGAAGCGTAACTCGCCTCATCCCCGGTGGCCTTCCAACGAACTTTGCCCGTCACCACATCCAACGCGACCACCCCCGCGTTGTCACGTCCGCCCGGCATGAAAATGACCAGGTCGTCTTCCACCAAGGGCGAAGCGACCCGGCCAAAAAATCCCTTTTGGGATCCGAACTCCTTCACTGCATCCACGTTCCATAAAGGTGCGCCCGTTTCCAATTGCCAGCAACTCAGCTGGCCTTCCGCGCCGAAGGTAAACACCCGCCCATCCGCAATTGTGGGCGTCGCTCGGGGACCTTCATCGAAGCCAAAATCATCCCGGTAGTCCGTGGCGTAATCGGCTTGCCACAGGAGCTTGCCGGTTCGCGAATCGAGACATTCCACCACCGCCCGATCCGCTCGCCGATGAAATAAAATCAACCGTTCACCGCTGACTGCCGGTCCGGCTAAACCCGGACCGACCTCGCGCTTCCACACCACGGGCGGCCCTTCCTTCGGCCAGACTTTGGCAAGTGGTGGCCCGGAGTAGATGCCGTCACGTTGCGGTCCGAGCAACTGTGGCCAGTCGGAATTGGTGGCCGCGCTGTGCAGGTTGGTACAAACCAACCCGAAGGCGGCAACCAGCAATCCGATGGCGCGGTAAATCGGGCAGGGAAGGGCATTAAATTTAGGGCGGAACACGAGGCAGTCATAGCACCGGATGACCAAAGTTCAAAGTAAACTTCGCCACGCCGCGCAGCTCCTTCCGGCTAACGGTTGTGGATTTGTCGCTTGGCTTCGTCGCCGTCCGCCGGCAACTTCTTACGCGTGAACCCGGCCCCACCACCGATCCATCAATTATGGGGCTGATCCTGTTCATCTTTAACAGTTTGGTTGCGCTGGCGCTGGTTAGTCTGGCCGGTTTCACGGTTTACCGGCTGGCACCCGAGGAGAATGCGCGCGTGGCCGTGCTGGCGGAAAGGCCGTGGCTTGTCAAAGGCTTCGTCGTTCCTTTAGCGCTCTGGATTCTGATGAATGCGGGGCTGTCGTTTAACCTGCAACCCTTCATGCCTTCGGTGCAGATCGCGCAAAACTCCGGCAAGGGCTGGGGGTTCGCCTTCCTTGGTGTGGTCGGCGCGGGCCTGCTTATCATTGCTACGTACTGGGCCGGGGTGACGGTTGGTTGGAGCGTGATCCGCGCAAGCCGGGGTCTTGATAAAGAAACGTGGACTGATTTTCGTGCGCTCTGCGGGACGTGCCTCATCGTCACCGCGTTGCCGGCAATCGGATTACTCTGGGCGGGCGGTTGGTACGCGCTCGGCCTGACGTTGCTGCTTATCGGACTTCCCATCGCCGGCTACGGCCCGTCCATTGTGCATCGGGTGAAACGACGGCCCATGTATTCCCGCGCCATCGCCCGGATGAAATTTGGCAAATACCGCGATGCGGAAAATGAAATCATCCGACAGCTTGAAAGTTCGGAAAATGACTTCGACGGCTGGCTGATGCTGGGCGAACTCTACGCCAGCCAATTCAAAGATATCGCCGAGGCCGGGCAAATCATCCTCGAGATTTGTGACCAACCCGCCGTCACCCCGTCACAAATCGCCGTCGCGCTGCACAAGCTAGCCGACTGGCAAATCACCTTCGCCAGCGACCCGCAGGCCGCCGCCCGTTCGCTCCAGATGATTTCCAGCCGGCTGCCCGGCACGCACCTCGCGCGGATGGCGGAATTACGCCGCACGCAGTTGCCCCACAACGCGGCGGAATTGCGCGAGCGGCGCGAGGCCCGGCCCATTCCCCTGCCCGCCCTCAGCGAGCTAACCGATGAAACCGGGGCCGCCGCCAAAGACGCCCTTGATTCCGACCAAGCCGCCGCGCTCGCCCAGCAACTGACCCAACAACTCACGCATGATCCCAATGATATTTCCGCCCGCGAAAAACTCGCGCGCCTCTTCGCCGAATCAATGGGCCAGGCGGATCTGGCCATCGAACAGATCGAGCTACTGCTCGGCCTGGCCGATCAGCCCGACGGGAAACGCGCCGAATGGCTGAGCCTGATCGCGGCCTGGCAACTGCGCCATCGCCACGACCCAGCCGCAGCGCGCGGAAGTATGCAGCGGCTCATCCGCGAATTCCCCAACACCGCCCAAGCGTTCGCCGCCCAGCGCCGCCTGAGCCTGCTCAACGCCGAAGCTGCGGCGCGAAAACGTTGATGGGGCGGCGCGGCAGCACCGCTCCACCTCGACGGTAGGATGCGGATACGCTCCATCAAAGTTCGGGATTTCATCGGAGTTCAATCCGTGGCTAAATAAGCATTGTGATTGCTTTGCTTTATTACGGTTCTGGCAAACGAAAGGGTACAACAAGGACGCTGTGTGCGGGCAGTTGCGATCAGAGCTGGAGCGGGAACTGAATTTGACACTAGGCTCGGAATACCGCCATGAAACGAAAGGTCGCCATCATAGCCCTTCTGCTCTTACCTCTCATTATCCTTTGCGTTTTGTCTCAATTGCCTCACCAACGACGATGGTTGGCAATGAGCAGGTTCAAACTTGAAGAAGGTTCAAACAATTTGAACAACCCATATTTTTATCAACAGCAAATACACACGATCAGCAATCTATTGTGCAGTTCAGAATGTTCAAATGAGTTGGCAGGGGCTTCCCAAGTCAAAGACATTGATTTTATGTTGATGGAGGTGTCGCCGGTTCGAAGCACCATGGCCCTAAGTGTGCGTTACGCTGGATCGGACAGCAACGGCGTCGAACGGGTGGCCTCCAATGCTTGTGTCATCGTTGAAAGGTTCTATTCGACAAACGATCCAACGATAAAAATAACGTATTGGGACACAGTTTTCCCAGAGCCGGCTTGGCGGCGAAACTTGGAATACTGGATTTGGCGCGTAAACCGAGAGATTCATGGCACATTTCGCTGACTCTGTATTTTACATTTTGCATTTTTCATTTCTAATTCACCCGTGATTGCTTTGCTTGATTACGGTTCCGGCAATTTGCGCAGCGTCCACAAGGCGTTGCTCAAGGTTGGCGCCGCGGTGCAGATCGTGCAGCACCCGGAAGGGATGCGCGCGGCCCACGCCGTGGTGGTGCCCGGCGTGGGCGCGTTTGACGATTGCATCAACGCCCTGCGCAAACAGGAATTGCTCGAAGCTTCGCGCGATTTCATCCAGACCGGCAAACCCTTCCTCGGCATCTGCGTCGGCTACCAGGCGTTGTTTGAGCGGAGCGAGGAGTTTAACAGTTGCGCCGCCGGCCTCGGCATCTTCGGCGGCAGTGTCGTGCGCTTTACTGAAAAACCCGGCCTTAAGATTCCGCAGATCGGTTGGAATCAAATCGTGATTACGCGCCCGGATTGTCCGCTGTATCGCGGCGTGGCGGATGGCAGCTACGTTTATTTCGTCCACAGCTTTTATCCGCAACCGACCGATGCTAACATCGTCGCAACGCGGACGAATTACGGCGAAGAATTTGCGTCTTCCGTCTGGAAGGACAACGT
>JANYBF010000604.1 GCA_025360895.1 Verrucomicrobiota bacterium | reverse complement strand
CTGTCATGCGGCGGGTTTTCAAATCGGTGATAACCAAGCACCGCGACCGAGGAGGCCGACGGTCCCCGAGCCGGCAGCGGGGTTGGTGTAGGCGTCGGTGCTACCGCCACCATGACCGGGGTCGGCGTCGCCGGAGCTTCGGTAATGACACTGTTCTTTATTTGCCTACAAGCACTGGTTGATAACATCAAACCAGTACACGCGCAGATTCGTATATGTTGTGTAACATCATCAAATTTAAATGGATACGATCACGAGAATAGACTTATTATCGAGTTATTAGCAGGTTTTCGCCGAAGGCTCAGATTGGTGAAAAAAGTTCGTCGGCGTAGGAGTCGGATTCAGCCGTTTTGACGGGTTAGTCGGCCGAAGTTCGCGACCAATCGATCGCTTGGGCGGCGGCATCTCGGGGCGGACGCTCTCGGCCCCTAAGAGTAGAAGGAAAAACACGGGGACGGGAACAACCACAAGTGCGGCACTAGATCGCCCGTCGTCAGGACTGTCAAGCGGTGGCGCGAGTGCGCAGTTCCCGTGACCGCTTGCCGCGCGAACGGCGGGCTCGACAGCGCCGCCCCATTTCCATCGACGCGAACATTCAGGAACCATAAAAGGAAGGGGAATTTTGACCGCAGAACGGGTTCGGGCGGAAACGGCGGAATTGCGCAGCTTGTGAAATAAGTATGCAACGCCACCTGCCATTTCGACGCCGCTATCCCAAGCACGAAACCGCCATGAAATTACGCCTAATCTTCAGCGGCAGCGGGATTGAACCATTTAATGCCAGGAAAACGCGCGAAATCGGAATCGCTGGAGCAGAGCCGGCAGCTGTGTTCAACCGCGAGGGCGGCGAGGTACGCGTCCATTACCAAATTACCCGCGGCGTTCCCCGCCTTCAGCATGCGCTGTAAAATCGGCCAATGATTGTCCGTGGCTTCAATGACACGCACGCAGGGCTGATCGAGCCAGCTTTGGACGCGCTGAGTCGCTTCACGGAGAGTCAGGGGTCGGCGATAAAGCCGGGTATTGGTGCCGATGCGCAGAAACGCGGTAAGCACCGGCCAGCAGAGACACACGGGGGCGGAACCGGACAGCTGCTGGTCCCACCACGTCCGAACCGTCTCATGATGGACCGAACGGCTGTCCTCGGCGTAAAGTAACAGGTTGGCATCAACCAAGATCATCTTATCGGAAATCCTCAGTTTCACCGCGAACGATCAGGTCGGCCAAATTGTCGTAACTCAAACCGTCGTGCAAACCGAGGGGACGCGGGCGCGTAAGATACGGCCGGGCAGAAACGGGCCGCTCCATCTGGTCCAAACCCAACCGCAGGGCTGTGTTGATTACCTCTTTGAGCGGCTGCTTCCGGCGGTGGGCGGCCCGCTTTACCTTGGCGGCAACGTCCGTTTCCAGCGTCAAAGTGGTGCGCATAAAGACATCATGATGCTTAGTCTTATAGTGTCAAGATGCCCGTCGGACGTTTCTTCCCGCTTGGGGCAAAATGGTGGAGATTTTTTCCAGCTTCTTTCTGCCTAATTTCTGGAATCGTGCGCCTGTGCGGCGGGAACTCAGCATCATCCCAGCCGACGAAAGGTTCCATCAACGTGGCACAAATGAACGGCCAACGAGCATAGTTTTGCAATCTCGTCCGGCTTCAACTCGGCCGGGATCAATAGCTCACGATTGAGATTCACCTCGAGCGCATCGCACCCCCTTCACGTCGTCATCGAGCGGGTGGGACGACTTGATAGGCGGTCTCCCGGATCGACTGACATAAGTACAGACCCTTCGTCAGCTCAAGAGCGCGACACATGTTTTCGGGCGTCGCCCCCCCGCCGTCTGTCCGACTGCCCGCAATTCTATGGATTCACCAGGATGCGATAAAAACCCTCGGTCGGCGAAACGGCCGGGTCGACGAAGGTAAGGGCGCTGCCTGTGTTGCCCGGCTGCGGGGCTCCGATGTTGGAAAAGGTGCTGCCGGATAGCGAAGACGAACGCTGCAGTTGAAAGGTGTGCCCGGTATAGGAATCGATCAGGACCGAGAACGTGCTGCCGGCCAGCGACGACGATTTAATTTTGACCGAGCTGGCGTCGAGGAACACGCCGTTGTTCACGAAACCACCGGGCGGAGTGAAGAGGCCGGTGATGACGTCGAGCGTGCCGTTGTTGGTAAACGGCGAGCCAGTCACGACCAGGGTGGCGCCGCCGCTGACGATGATCACGCCGTTGTTGGTCACGGGCCCGTTGAAGGTGAGCGTTGCAGTGCCGGTGGCGGTGACGTTGCCGGCGTTGACGAACGAGCTGTTAAAGATGGCCGACGCTCCGCTTGGTACATTGAGTTGACCGCTGATCGTTTGCGTCACCGGTCCGTTAAACTGCAGGGTGCCGGTGTTCACGTTGACGGTCCCGGAATTATTAAACGCGGTGGCCACGATGAACGTGCCGGGCGAGATGTTGCGCGTGAACGTGCCGGCGTTGCTGAAGACGTTGTTTCCGCTCCCGCTGGCAATGCCGGCGTCGGACTGCGCGAGAAAGATACCGGCATTGTTGAAGATGGCGTTGTTGACCAGCGTCAACGCGCCGCTTCCAGTCTCGGTCGCCGTTTTTGGAATCAAGTTGGTCCGGTTGTGACGGAGAGTGGAACCAATTCGTCCAGGTCACCGTGGGCCAACTTCGAATGATTTCGATTTCCGGACTGGTTGATGGTTAGCCGCTGCGATTGGCAATCGCGCTCGCAATCATGGAAGAACGCGCCGGGTTTTCGTCTGACGCGCGGAGGTGTGATGACTCGACCGACTCATGTGCGGAAAGGGATCTTCCTCATTATGCGGCGTACCCTGCAGTTTAATTAAATCCGGATGTCGGACGGAAAGTAGGCCTGCCATCTTGTTGTCCCCGCGGCCGGTTTCTTACGGGAAACACGGAGCAGCGCAGATATAGCGAATGTCGCGGCGACGCGTCTAATCCGCGAGCGTTGTGCGCGACGAACTGAGAAAATGCAAACTCCTTCGAACCTACAACATCGAAGGCCACCGGACCAAAATCGACCTCGCGCTAAGACTAACCCCGTTGCCGGCATTTAAGCATGAGTAATCCGAAGCCAGCCAACACCCACATACTCGTGGTCGGCTCGGGAATTTGGAAATTTCCTAGGATAACGTTGTTGCCCACCACCGTTACGGCGAACGACCCGAAGCCATCCACATCCGTCACGCGACCACCAACCACATTGGAAAACATGCCCAGGATGGACTGATTTGATCCGATGATGGTAAACGTATCCGTCGGCAGAATCGAATTTTGGAAGCCGTTGATAAATTTCAAGCTGAGCGATCCGCCCAAAGTGAGCGCAAAGGTGCCCCCATCGAGGACTCGGTCATACTGCGCTCCGGCCGTCGTGCCGCCCACGTCGATCTCCATGGTCGAGCTTCCTCGCAGAAACAAATCGCCGCTCACGGTTAGAATGCCGCTTGCGAGCGCTCCGCCGGGCACCGTCCGGGCAAAGCTGTTCACATTGGCGTTGATCGTGCCGCTGCCCTCGAAACTGCCGCCCGTGATGTCGATCGTATTCGTGGTCGGCCCTGAACTCGCCGACAACATGCTGCCGCTCCCGACGCGGGTAACTCCAGCGGTTTGACTGTAGCCTCCAGGCGCGCTGATAATGCCACCATTGATTGCTTGCACGGTACCTGTGTTCGTAAACGTGGCCGCGCTGATCGTAATAGTGCGTCCGCTGACTTCGCTGCTGATGAGACCCAGGTTGGTCAGGTTCATCGCTCCGCTGAAGTTAAAGGAGCCGCCGATGACGGCGTCGCCCCCGAAGCCAGTCTCGGTGCGAATGAC
>JANYBF010000479.1 GCA_025360895.1 Verrucomicrobiota bacterium | reverse complement strand
TCAAAAATCGCAATGCCCACCGTCTTGCCCTCGACCGGCCCGTAATAATCACACCACTTGGCGCGCTTGCCCCACGTCGCGTCGTCCCGCATGCCTTCGCTGTTGACAATGTGACCGGTGGGCTTGCCGGCGTTCTCCTTGTTGGGCTTGAGCCGCATGGTTTCGTTGAGCCGGACGGCCATGGTGCCTTCCTTGGTGTCGCCGAAGGTTAATTCACCATTCGACGCATGGATTGTGATTTCGAAGTCCAGCAGGCGCTCGGTGGCGGGCTGGTTGTAAATGCGCACCGTCCGTTCATCGGTACAAACCACGTTGCCGTCTTTGGCCACCCATTTGTTCTTCGACTTGATCACCCCTGCATCGGCCCCGGAGGCGACCTCGACGAAGCCGTCATGGACAATTTTCCCAAAGTCTTTCTCTTCGCTCCAGAAGTCCAGGCCATTGACCGAGCCATGCGTGAACCACAGGGAACGGTGATGTTTGTGATCGTGCTCCTCGCCGGGCACGTCTTTCATCGGCCAGTGGCGCATCAAAGGCAGACTGTCCGGCCCCAAAATCGGATAACAAAACGGGCGGGGCACGTCCTTGAAATAATACTCGGTAAAGAGCTGGCCATTGATATCTACGCGGAGCCGGTTGGTCAACTGGACGATCTGCACACCCACGTTCGGTGCGAGCGGGGGAGTTTTTTCGTCGGCGGCCGCAGCCGCAGCCCCAGCTAACAGGAGCCAACCAGTTGCAATCTTCGCCAAGCGTTGGGGTAACATAGTGCGGCATGTTCGTGCGGGGCCGGCGAAGCGGTCAAGATCAAATCAGGAAAAGCCGGCCCTGCAGTCTAGTTCTTCGCCACGGAAGACACCTTACCGAGCTTCGAGGGGGGCCGCCGTTTTTAACAATTTCTTAACACCTTTGGGCCCGGCTTTAACTATCCCCCGTGGTTGGACAACGCCATGTTCGTGGTGCGATGAGTCTCGCATCGCACAACTTTATGACTGACCTGATCTTTATTGGAATTGTCGTGGCGTTCTTTGTCACCAGCGGCCTTTACGTTCGCCTTTGCGAGAAACTTTAGGAGCAACCATGGAAACCATCATCATCGGCGCTATTGCCCTGTTGCTGTTCGTCTATCTGTTCGTGGCCATGATTCGGCCCGAGAAATTTTAACCAATCTCCTATGCAAACTTCCGGTTGGATTCAACTCACTCTCTTCGTCGTTGCGCTTGCCGCGATTACGAAGCCGATGGGCCTCTATCTCATGCGTGTCCTTGACGCCAACGGCAAGACGTGGCTCGACCCCGTGCTGCGTCCGCTGGAGCGGCTCACGTATCGCTCGATGGGCGTTGATCCGACCCAGGAACACGACTGGAAGCAATACACGTTCGCCATGCTGCTGTTCAGCTTGGTGAGCTGCTTGTTCACCTACGCGATTCTGCGGTTGCAACAACTGCTGCCCCTCAATCCACAGGGACTCGGCCCGCTCAGCCCTGATCTCGCTTTCAACACTGCGGTCAGTTTTACGACGAACACCGATTGGCAGAGCTATGTCGGCGAAACCACCATGTCGTACTTCTCGCAGATGGTTGCACTAACGGTTCACAACTTCGCCTCCGCCGCCGTCGGCATCGGGTTGGCTGCGGCGCTCGTGCGCGGCATCTCGCGCTCCGCCACCATCGGCAATTTCTGGGTGGACCTCGTCCGCGTCACCTATTATCTGCTGCTGCCGTTCTGCCTCGCGTTTGCCGTCTTCCTCGTATCGCAAGGCATGATCCAAAACTTCAAGCCGTACACGAAGGCCAAGCTTGTCGAGCCGTACAAAATCCCGGTCGAAAAGAAAAACGCCAAAGACGAAACTGTCCTTGGCGCGGATGGCAAAGCGGTCATGGAAGAACAAACCGTGGACGAACAACTCATCGTCCAAGGTCCCATGGCGTCGCAGGTCGCGATCAAAATGCTCGGTACGAATGGCGGCGGCTACACAAATGCCAACGCCGCGCATCCGTTCGAGAATCCCACACCGCTTTCCAATTTCCTCCAGATGCTCTCAATCTTCAGCATCGGCAGCGGGTTGACCTATTACCTCGGGCGCATGACGAAGAATCAGTCGCACGGCTGGGCCGTGTGGAGCACGATGACCTTGCTATTCCTCGCCGGAGTTCTGTTCTGCTGGTGGGCCGAAGCCAAAGGCAATCCGATCCATCAACAACTCGGCGTCGCGCTCGCCGACGGCAACCTGGAAGGCAAGGAAGTCCGCTTTGGCATCTTCAACTCGGCTCTGTTCGCCACGGTCACTACCGACGCGTCGTGCGGCGCGGTCAATTCCATGCACGACTCGTTCACGGCGCTCGGTGGTTTCGTGCCGCTGTTCAACATCCAGCTTGGCGAAATCATTTTCGGCGGCGTGGGCGCGGGACTTTACGGAATGCTCGTCTTCGTCGTGCTCGCGGTGTTCATCGCCGGGCTGATGGTCGGTCGCACGCCGGAATATCTCGGCAAGAAAATCCAGGCTTACGAAGTCAAGATGGCGATGCTGGCCTTGCTCGTGTTGTGCATCTCCATCCTCGGTTTCTCCGCCTGGGCCGCAGTAAGTGAGTGGGGCAAAGCTGGCTTGAACAACGCCGGCCCGCACGGCCTCAGCGAAATGCTCTACGCTTACAGTTCCGCGACCGG
>JANYBF010000478.1 GCA_025360895.1 Verrucomicrobiota bacterium | reverse complement strand
CACTTCATACAACTGGCGTTCCGACCAGACCGCGCGGGTGACGGCGCCGCGCATCAGTTCGTTTTGCAGCAACTCTTCCTGATACTCAAATAATTCTCCCAGCGGTTCGTTGAGGGTTTCAAACCGGCGCACGGCGTATTCCGCCTCTTCATCGTCAATCTTCTCCGGGCTAAGCTGCTGTTCAAGGTAAGCAGCCGCAGCCTCCTCCGGTGTCGCTCCCAATTTGCTGACGCGAGCATGATCGCCGGGGCGTGGTCCGAAGGCAGCACGATTCAAAACGTGAGTTACGGCATCAATGTTCGCGGAGGTGGGAGGCTGGAAGGGACCGGTATTTGACGATTGGTATAGCGCGCGCAACTCACGTGGCAACTGGTCGCAACCAACCGTCGCCAGCAACGCCGCGCTGCTGCCACCCACCTTCAGGAATTTGCGCCGGGACAGGCTCATCAGGCCGTTCCTTGAACTGGCGTCAGGTTGATGGCGGGCGGAGTCGCGTTGGACGTGTTTCGGATTTCTTTCACACTCAGAATGAAAGCGCCAAACCCGCTGACCAAGGTCCAGATCGGGAGGACAATCCAGCCAACGAACGGCAGCAGGAAGGTCAGGGCGAGCAGGATGCCGCCGCGCAACCCACGCCGCCAAGGCTGTTGTTCATCGGCGGGTGAGGGCAGCCCGGCGCCAATTCGCAGCGTCAAGCCGGCCGAACCGACCAGCCCCAACAGGGCCGGAATGATCATGAGCGTGACCCCGGCTAGTTTCAGCGCGGGATTGGGCAGGTTGGCGATGACGGCCCCGAGGATGACCGGTAAAGCCGCAGCGGCGAGGCCGGTCAGGGTGATCTTTACCGGCTTCGCGTAGTGCTGCCGCGCGCGTTCCACCAGATCAGGAAACAGGGCCTGCGCGATCAGCCAGTAACTGACATAAACCGTCAGTAACCCGACGATGAGGAGGAAGATTTTGAGAATATCGGCCATGATCATAGGTTTTGTCCTTCGTAGTTTGATGGTTTCAATGGAATGAGAGTTGACGAATGGGCATTTATTGGATGTTGCGAACCAACGTATCCAGTATCGAGGCGGTTGTTCATTGTCTTTTCATTTTTCATGCGCGCGACTTGTGCCAATCAAGGATAATCTGAAGCCCGGCGGGATTTTGGTCCAACCAGCAACTCACTTCTCCCCCAATGACACCGGAGGACATGGGATTGTTTCAGATTTCGCCGCCGGATAATCGGGCCACAATGCTTCCTAAACAATATCCGCCGCGCGTTGACGCCAATTACACGACGCCGGAGGTGGGCTGAAGGGCGGGAAAATGTATCGTTGGCTCAGGGATAAATGCCATTGGGAAACCAACGCGCGTGAACATGAGCCAAGCCATCAAAATTGATCTGTTGCCCAAACCGGGAAGGAATCTGGGCCTCGGTCGTTCTTGCCTCAGTTCTTTGGTAGTTTGTCCCGATAACAGGTGGGGGATTCGCCGGCGATACGGCGAAAGACGCGGTTGAAATGACTCAGCGACTGGAAGCCGGCGGCGAAGGCGACTTCGCTGATGCGGGTGTTGGGATTGAGCAGAAGATTCTTGGCTTTCTCAATCCGCACGCGCGAAAGATAGTCCGTGAAGTTCAGGCCGGTGACCTTCTTGAACATCTTGCAAAAATAAAACGTGCTGGTGTTGACTGCCTTGGCCACGTCACCCAGGGAGATTTCATCGGCTTGATGATCTTGGATGAATTGCTTGGCTCGGGTGATGGCGGGCGGCTCGGAGTTGGCCCGGTTGACCAGCAACTGGTTGCTTACTAGCGCCAGGTGCTGCGCAAAAATGGTGAGCAGGCGCAGGACGGATTCATATTGCCTGGGCGTGATGACTCGCGTCTGGAAATAGGCTTCCTCAAGTTTGCGCAAGTCCGCCTGCCAGCCCCATTCCGTGAGTTGCCTCGCAGTGCGGGCGAACTGGGCGCGCGTGGGCTTTTGGAGAAACACCTGGCCGGTCTGGAGAAAGCCTAGAACCTCCTCGCCCACGGAGACGGGGACTCCCGTGTCACACAACCCAGCGAAACACTTCACGGTGCGCGGCCCGGCCCCGGCGGCATCAGAAATCTTTTGTTGGACCTCCAGGCAGGCGGCGCACGCGCGGTTCTGTCCGGCCATGAGCACGCAGAAGGGGTTCTCTGACTTTTTCCCCGAGTGTGCGCGCTGCCAGCTTTCGACCGGGCGTAGGCTCAGTGGCAGCTCAGTGGTCTTGGTGAAGGCGCGCTCGTAGTCCTGGTAGATTTGCGACTCAACCAACGCTTCGATGAACTTCTTGTTTTCGCCTCGGTCCACGACGGCAACGTAGCCACCGGCCCGCGCAGGAACAAGTCGCAAAGTGCAGGGCAAAAGAAGGTCGTGGTTCAACAACCGAAGCGGAGTCAACTGAACCCAAGAGGCCGATTATCCTCACCAGAGAGTATCGTGGCATGAATACATCGCTGGCGAAACGACCCAAAGCCGAAACTGCACAGACCGCGCGGCAGAGATTTAAACGCGTCCTGGTCGCGGTGGATTTTTCCAACGACAGCCGGAAGGCCCTGATCTGCGCGGCGGAATTGGCGGCCGAGTTTGATGCGTCCTTGACGTTGGTGCATGTCGTGGAGCCGCGCGGTGGCCCGCGCGCCGCAGACTTGCCGGCGTTGACGGGTGACGCCTCGGAGGCCGTCAAATTTGCGGAGGCGAAGTTGGAGCTCAACGACTTGGCGGCGCAGATGCTCGGCCCGTGTCGTATGGTGGAAACCTTGATCCGCTGCGGACTGGCATTTTTCGAGATCACGGAAGCAGCCAAGGCGCTGGGGGTGGATTTGATCGTGCTGGGAACTCACGGTTATGCCGGATTGCAACGCGACTTGCTCGGCAGCACCGTGGAGAAAGTGGTCCGGCACGCGCCTTGTCCCGTGCTGGTGGCGCGCGGAGAAACCACCCGAATCGCTTTATGAAAACGAACGAACCAGGCGGCCACTGCCAGTGGAAATCCCATCCCTTCCTGTGCGGGATGGGCGAAGCCCAGCTAGCCCGGCTGGCGGAATGTGCCATGCCAGTGACTTTCAAGCCGGGCGATTTGATTTTCCGCGAGGGCGATGTGGCCAACCGTTTTTATCTGCTCTGCGAGGGGCATGTATTGGTTGAATCGGAAACCGAGGAACGAGCGCCCTTGGTGGTGGACGGAATCTTTGGCGGTAGCGTGCTGGGCTGGTCCTGGCTGTTTCCTCCGTATGTCTGGCATTTCAGCGCGCGCGCCGTTGAATCCACAACCGCCGTTTTCTTTTACGGCACCTGGCTACGCGAAGCGGCCGAGAAAGATCATGACCTGGGCTACGAACTGACCAGGCGCATGGCGCAGGTCGTGATTGAACGTCTGCAATCCACGCGCCGCCGGCTCGAATTGGAGACGCGGCGGTGAACGGCGGTAATCGTGAATCGAGTTGCCCTCAAGCCTGGCCAGGTTTAGTTGCCCGACTTCGCAACCTTTTCGTCTCGGGTATCGAGGCCAGCCAACTCAAACCGTAATCGGCAGGTGCCCGCATCGAGCGTGGATTCGATCTTGCCCGCGACTTTTTGGAAGACCCGCATCATCGCGTGATTGTCCATCAGGACTTCCGCGGTGAAACCGGCGATACCGTTCTCCCGTGCGATTTGCGCCAGTTGCCGAAGCAGAAATGTGCCGATACCTCGACGCTGAAAATCGTCATGGAGGGTGAACGCCGCCTCGGCATCGCTGCTCGCCGCGTTGCGAAAATAGCGGCCCACACAGATGATCCGTTTGCGTCCCTCATGCGGGATCAATCCGACCAGCGCGAAGTCATCGTGATAATCAAGTGTGACGAATTTCTGGACTTGCTCATGCGGCAGATGCCGAAGCTGGTTGAAGTAACGGTGGAAAATGGTCTGTTCCGAGTGCGAGTAGAACAACTCCTTGAGCAAAGCTTCGTCCGTCGGCTGAATGGGGCGGAACTCGATGGTCAAATCCTCCCCGAAGGTGGCGGTCGTTTCGTATTTCTTGGGATACGGTTGCAGGCCACGGGGCAGGCTGATTTGGTTGGGATGAACGAGTTTGGCGTCGCGCGCCTCGCGCATCAGTTCCTCGCGGAAATTCGGGTGCGCAATGTGGATCAACGCGATGGCCCGTTCGCGCACGGTTTTCCCGTGCAATGACGCGATCCCGTATTCGGTCACGACGTAATGCACGTCTGCGCGCGAAGTGACCACGCCCGCACCGGTCTTGAGCCACGGAACGATACGCGAGATCTTGCCGTCACGTGTGGTGGAGGGCAGGGCGATGATCGGTTTCCCGCCCTCACTCCGAGCGGCGCCGCGGATGAAATCCACCTGGCCACCGAAGCCGCTGTAAAAACGTCCGCCAATGGAATCGGCGCAGACCTGCCCGGTCAAATCCACTTCGATGGCCGAACTGATGGCCACCATCCGTCCGTTGCGCGCGATCTGAAACGGATCGTTGGTGAACTCCGTCGGACGAAACTCGAACCTCGGATTGTTGTGGATATAATCAAACAGTTCGCGCTGTCCGAAGCAGAACGACGTAACAATTTTTCCCGGCAACAAAGTCTTGCGGCGACAGTTCATCACGCCGGATTCAATCAACGGAATCACCGCCTCGGTGAACATTTCCGTGTGCATGCCGAGATCATGCTTGTTCACCAGCGCGGCCATCACCGCGCTGGGAATTTCTCCGATGCCGGTTTGCAAGGTCGAGCCGTCCTCGACCAGCGACGCGATAAACTCGCCGATGTTGCGCGCTTCAGGGGAGATGGCTTCGCACCTGTGTTCCAGCAGCGGGAGATCACTCTTGGCCAGGGCGTGCAGCGCGCTGACGTGAACAAAGCTGTCCCCCAAAGTGCGCGGTACATTGGGATTTACTTCGGCAATCACGTAATCCGCACTTTCCACGGCGGCCTTCACCACGTCAACGGAAACACCAAAACTGCAAAACCCATGGGCATCCGGCGGGCTGACCTGCACGAGTGCGACATCCAGGTGGACGGCTTTCTGCCGGAATAATGCCGGAATGTCGCTCAGAAAGATTGGTGTGTAATCGGCCCCGCCGGCATTGACGGCCTCGCGCACGTTGGGTCCAATGAAGAAAGCATTGTGTCGGAAGTTCGGCAGGAGTTCACGCTGCGCGTAGGGGGCGCCGCCGAAGGTGAGGATATGGATGATCTCCACGTCGAACACCGCTCGTCCCCGTTGAGCCAGGGCGGTGACCAGCGATTGCGGAGCGGCACAACCTGAACCGATGAAGACCCTCATGCCACTCCGCAAATGGCGCAACGCCTCGTCCGGCGTCGTCCAGTTCAAGGTGTGTTCGCTCATGGGGTCGGCGAGGAGACGACGCGGCCCGCGTTCTGCGTGCCGAAAGAATTTGGCAAGCGCAGGATGCACTCCCGATCGTCCTGCCAATCAGCATCCATCAGAAAACGACAGTGATGTATTCCCGGACTCAGCGTGGTGGTGATCTTCCAAAGACCGTTGCCATGTGGTTTGAGCGGGATGGCATTTTTCTGCCAGTCCGTGAAATCCCCGGCCAGTAGCACCCGCGCGGTGGCCGGCGCCTTGATGGAAAACTCCTGTTTAATCTTCGTTGTGGTCGTTCTCATAACTCACCTATGTAGTTCAAACAACTGTCCAATCCGTCCTAGCCGCCGACGTGAGGCGGCGGATGGCGCACGTCGCCCTCGTCACGCAAGGTCGGGGCGCAATCCGTTTCCCGTCCATCGTCGCGAGAACCGAGACGCCGGTTTAGCTGCCTGCTGCCAATCGCGCGCTGCCATCTACTCGTTGATTCCCCCGTGAGGGTAGCCTTGGTACGTCAGAATTCCTTGCAGTATCACCGTGATGGTCGTCGCGCGCATCGTGTTGTTCACCGGGGCTTGCGTCGTGGTCTTGGGGAGTAGTGACGATGGTTGCGACACTCGCCTCAGTGCCAGGAACGCATTCTCGCCGGCCGAAGCTGGCGAAAGGGCGTTGGCCGGATATGTCTTAACATTCATAATCCCTTTCAAGATGGAATGAAACACAGTGGTGTCTACCCGATTCTTGGCAAATATATGGCCGATTTTGGCCGCAGCGGGTGTTCGTTGGCCAGATCGAAATTCGCGTTGATTTCCTTATCACAGCGTGCCGATTTTGAAATCGGCGCTCCGGTCGAGTTTAGGGACCGCCCGAATGACAGTCATTGCACGCGCCGTCCACAGGGTCGCCGGGGTGTTTGAACTCTAGGCGCGGCGACATCTGATTAAGTTCCGCGCCGGTGCCTTGCGCGATGATGGTGTGACACGACGTGCAGTCGCTGGCCGGAATCTGTTTCTTCGTGCCCACGGCGGAATGTTTTCCGTCGTGGCAACGGAAACAGCCAGCCCAGTCTTTGTGACCGATGTTCACGGGATAGGCTCGCCAGTCGGCCTTCATTTCCGGGAAAAAGTTCTGTTGATAGATCGTCTGGACTTTCCGGACGAGATCGTCCACTTCGGGCGCGCTCGCGTACGTCGCGCGCAGCCGGCCGGCAATGCCCGCCATGGCTTCCGCCTCCGTCGCGTATTTCGCAGCGAGCACGGCGACGGCGTTGGATTTAATCCAGGGAAGTTTTGGATCCAGCTTGCCGATGCTCAGGGCAAAATCCACGGCGTCGTTGGGTGCACGATATTGGTGCGCGGGGCGATTGTGGCAATCAATGCAATCCATCCGCCGGATTTCAAAGGCGTTGGCGTCGTTGGTAAATTTGGCGGTGCGATATTCGGTGACGACCCCTTGCGGATCGGTGACGCGCACCCAGGGAATGATCTGCCGGCGATCGTCGGTGGCGAGGTATTCAATCTTGTTGTCCTGGCTCACATGCCAGTGGATGCCACCCACCGGGCCGTGCGTGGGATCGGCCCCACCGACTTTCAAGGAAAGGCGGATGGCATAAGCGGTGTTCGTCGCGTCGGCGAGAAAGTGCGGATAGGTGCGGTCAATGTTGCCGGAAAATTTTTGCGGCCAATGGCATTGCTCACAGGTTTCGCGCGCGGGCCGGAGGTTGCGGATGGGCGTCTTGATCGGGCGGTCGTAATCGCCGGTAATGACGCCGATGAGTTGATGCACGCCGTTCATCTTGGCTTTGACAAACGCCTCCGGGCCGTGACCGACATGACATTCAACGCACGACACGCGCGCGTGCGGCGAGGATTGATACGCGGTGAATTCGGGCTTCATCGGGACGTGACAGGCCTGGCCACAGAATTGCACCGACTCGCTCACTTGATAACTTTGGTAGCTGCCGATGGCGGGGAAGAGGAGGAACACGACGCTGCCAACCGCGAAGATTTGTAGCCGCCTGCGGTCGTCGGGCCGGGAGAGATCCACCGCCAGCAGACTGTGCGTTTCGACCACACCCATTCGACGCGCATGACGGCGTTGAAACCAAATGCCGATCCCCATCAGGCCGAGGCCGAGAAACAAAAAAAATGGCGCAATCACGTAGGCCAGGATGCCCATATAGGGATTGCCATTGTGCGCAAACACGTCAATGGCAAAGAGCAGCAGGAACGCGAAGAAGCTGCCGATGGCAACCACACCACCCGCGAAGCTCAACCAGTTTCGCCAGTGCTGAGGTTGGGCGGTTGCGTGTTTGTCGTCCTTCATGGGGCAGGGATCTGGGCGGCGACTTCCAGCGGAAGCAAGTCGCCTGGGTAAATCCCAATTGCGACCGGATCTGCGACTACTTCTTGAACGTGCGCATGTAAACGACGAGGCCCTTGATGTCGGCATCGGATAAATCCTCCGCCGGCTTCATCAGCACCTTGCCCTCCTTGTCCTTGAGGCCTTCCTTGATCGCTTTGAACGCAGCGTCATCCTTCATCTCGGCCTGAACCTTGGCATCGGTGTAATCCTTGATGCCGAGCTTGGCGCCCATTTTGGTGTCGCCTTTGCCTTCTTTGCCATGGCACTTGGCGCAACTCTTGTCATAGGTTTCTTTCGCATCGCCCGCAGAGGCGGAACAGAGGACAGCGGTTAGTGCGAGGGTCAGCAGCAGGGTCTTTTTCATAATGTTGAGCCGGGAGTGTTTGTTTGGCGTGAATTCTTTTGCAGAGGAAGCCGGCAAGACTGCGGCGACCGGTTCCAGTCATCCGGAGAGTCTCTTACGGGCCGGTCGTCGCGGCTTGCGCCAAAGCTGCCAGAGCGTTCACACGGAAAGCATCGGGGTAAAGACCTGTGGCGGCTCCGCTGAATTTGCCATTTGTCCCGCGTTTCTTGCAGGGCGGAAACCAGTCCTGAAATTTCACACAACGCATGGAGCTGCTAGTTTAGGAGCAGTCCACGATTGCGCGTTGAGCAGCGCAGCATTGAATCCCTGTGGGTTGGTAGGGCGCGTCACTCCGTGCGCGCCGTCATTGGGTGTTTGAATACAGCGCGCTCGAAGTGACGCGCCCTACCGTCAGGTTCGTGCAGACCGGAACCACGGTGATGCACATTTCATCCGCCTCCTTACGTCGGTGGCTACGGGACATCAGAACCGGTATTGCACGCTGGAATAGACCAGTTGCGCGTCGTAGTCATTGTGGCCGCCGGAGGTCTGGTCGGTGTAATGGTAATAACCGTAGCGCAAAGTCAGGCGGAGTTTTTCGGTGAGCCGGCGAATAATCGTGACGTTGATCCCGTGCTCCTGTCCGCCGGCGCCCTAGGAGACGTACGGGGAATTGTCCACGTAGTTGTCGGCATCGTAATAGGTGTAGCCCAGGTTGAGGTCGGTCTTGTGGTCGAGGACGAAACCGGCGTTGAAATTCAGCGTCCAGTAATTGTTCTGCGCGTTGGGCAGGGCAGCGGTGTAGTCGGTGGCGGGAGTCTTGGTTTCGCTCAAGACGTAATTGAAACCCAGCTGCAGGTAGAGGCGCGACCAGGGCGACCAACTGATGTTCTGCCCGATGAGCTGGCTCGTCACCTCGGCAGTTTGCACGTCCGCCAAGCCGGACCCGGAATCTGGTTGGGTGTTCACCGTAGACAACTGATATTCGTAGCGGGTGACCAGCGACAAGTTGCGCAACGGGCGTAAGGTCAGCCGTGCGTTCCCGTCGTAGGTTTGCAGATTCTGCATGACGAGATAGGCCGGATAACGATTGGCACTGCCCGGAGTGTTGGGTGTGTTGTCCAAGGTGTTGTCATAGTCGTAGGCGTTGTTCCGGTAATAGCCGCCCACGTCCACGCTCACGCGCCGGGCCGGATACCATTTCACCCCGGCGCTGTATTTCTGGAAGAAACGCGTGTCATCGGTGGCCCGTTGGATGGGCGATCCGAGATAGATGCCGCCGTTCTCCTGACGATCCCCCTGTCCTTCGGTCCATTGACCTTGGGCGTAAAGCACCCAATTGGTGATGCCCGAGAAACGAATATCCAACTGCTCGGTCACATCCAGCGCGTTGCCGTCGCCATTGCTCAACAGCGGGCCGCTGGCGGTATTGCCCTGTGTGAAAACCGCACTCGAGTCCGAGTCCCAATTTTCCTGTTGCACGCGCAATGATGGCACGACTGTCAGGTTTTTCACCGGCGTGCTCATCAGGTTCAAGTTCAGGACGTATTCCTGGCCCTGAGCGCTGCTGATGAGATTGGTGTAGCCCGCGCCGTTCCCGGCGTTGGGCGTGTAACTCGCGTCAAACGTGTCGCCGTAGATGCGGTTACCGGTGACATTGTTGTTCAAATTCGCAAATAGGAATCCGGTCGAGAAGAACAGGTTTTTTTTGATCCACGTCTCGCTGAACGCATGGACGCTGAACAGATCGTACAACACTTTCTGGCCGTCGGTGACCTTGCGATCCTGCGGCACGCCGCCGCCGGGTGATTCGCCGGGATATTGCGAAACGTAGAGTGCGTTGTTGAGGTCGCCCATTTCATAGCGGACACCCAAACCTAGCTCGGTGGCCTTGATGGTATGTTTGGCGTCTAACTCAAAAACGTCTCGTTTCTCGTCAATGTCGTAAAAACTCGGAACGAGGCCGCGCGGCGGATAGAGCAGGCCCGGATGCGTTTGGCCCCAGATCGTCGAACTTTTTTCGCCGTCGCGATAGAGGTGGCTGTATTTGAAGGTCACGTCGGGATAATCCTTGAACAGCAATCCGCCCTCGAACGTGACTGCGCCCCGGTCGAGCGCCAGCGCATTGCCGCCGTTGGGAAACGGATACCAGGAATCGGTCGCGGGAAAGTAGCCGCCATTGGCATTGTACCAGGTGCGGAAGTTTTCAAGGTTGAACCGTAGAAAATAGGCGTCTTCCTTTTTCAAGGCGAGGCTCAGGCCATAATCGTGGTTGTCGAAAATGCCCCGACCATCCAGCAAGAACGTGACGTTCTTCGCCACATCGTGCTGAAGATGGAGGTCTTGGATGCCGCCGAAGGCGGTGCCGGGAAGTTGCTGCGATTGTTCCGCCTGCGACCGGCTGCCCGAGGGAATCAATCCGCCGGCTGAGAGTTCCACCCAGTTGTTGCCCGCCGCCGTCGGGCCTTCGAAATGCCAGGGGTCCTTCTGGTCGGCGGCCTCGGTCAGTCCCACACCGACGAGCAAGGCGGCGCCGACTAGGCACTGACCTGGCAACATCGAACGCACCCGCTCCGCCTGCTGATTCCTGGCTCGCGATTTCTTTTTCATCGGCATTCGGGTTGCGGATTAAAAGCGGAGTGACGAATTGACGCGAGAGCCGTGGACCGCCTCGTGACAGCCCGCCGTCCAGCAAGTGCCTTGTTGCACCCGCACAGTGTGATCCGATCCCCCGATCAGGATCTGTCCGCCCTGGACCTGTTGGAAATGGCAGGTCAGACAGAGATTTGAATTGCGAACCGTGAGCATTTTGGCGTTGACCGTGCCGTGCGCGCCGTGGCAGGAGAGACATCCCTCGCGCATGGCTTCATGCTCGAACACATAGGGTCCGCGTTGCTCCGGATGACACTTGAGGCAGTTGTCGCTCTGGGTGTAGAGGGCCGTCCCGCCTCCGGCGCGCACCGAACCCTTGTGCGGCGAGTGACACTCCCTGCAACTCATCCGACCTTCCGGCGCGGGATGATGACTCGGCAGCGTGAACTGCCCGCGCACCTCCGTATGGCAGGTGTAGCACACAGTTTCCGTCGCATGGGGGGGCGGCGGCGTGGCCGAGTTCGCTCCGAAAGTATTGGCAATCGGACGACCGACCGCGAAGCTGTACGGCGGTTTGGTCTCGCCTCCGGACTCCGAATGAATGCTGCCCGGACCATGACAGGATTCGCAACCGGCGTTCAGCGTGTTGGGCCCACCCATTACGAGCAGCGAGTGATCCGCTGTCTGGAAGTCCCGGTAGATCTTCTCGTGGCATTGTTCACATTCCTTCGAGCCGATGTATTTGGCGCCCGGAACCTCCGGCAGCATCACTGTGGTGCGCGTTACCGTCCGACAGGAACTCGCAGCGAACACCAGACCTCCCGCCGCCAGCGCCAGCACGACACTTCGCGTCCGTGCGGCCAGCCGGTTTTCCAAAGGTCGTGACGTGATCTTGGTCATGCGGTTTTGTTGTGGTTCACGGGCCCAACTGCGATTGCACCCAGGCGATGGCGGTGTCGAGGAGGTCAATCGCATAGAGCGCGTTGTGAACTCCAAAGCTTCCGTCGGTGTTCACGATGTAGAGATTGAAGCGCGCCTGCTTGATCGGGATCGGGATCAACGCCTGCTCCGCATCGTTCGGGCCGCGCGTACCCGGGGAGAGTTCGCCGGGGGTGGTGTATTCCCAGGCCAACACTCCGTAATTCGTTCGCAGGATCAACGGAGAACTATTGGTGGCCCAGTCATCGAGCCTGGCTTGCAGTAGTTGCAGGCGCGGCTTGATCACGAAGTCTTGGACAAATTCCACCAGTCCTTCGGGGTCGGCCTGATGACACGTCCGGCAACTCTCGAACGCTGTGACTTGAAATGAATGTCCAGTGACCGCGGGGTCGGCCTCGCTCGCAAACTCCCGGGTGGGCATATGACAACCAACGCATTGGTTCGTAATCAACAAGGCATGTGATGCGGGCCGGGGATTCGTGGCGGGGTTCGATCCGTCCGCCCGGACGCCGACCGTCCCCATCAGGACATTGTATTGCGGCGAATGATGCGGAGGACGACTCGAACTGGTCCACGCCGCGCCACGATCATTGTGGCATTGCGCACAAACGTTGATGTCGTACCGGTTGGTGAAAATGGACGACGGAGTGAGGGAAAAATAATTAGTGGATGCAGTCGGGTAACGGAGTTGATTCGTGGAAACGATGCCACTTAAGACATTCGTCCACGCGTGCTGGGAATGCGGGTCGTGACAGACGGCGCAAGTGATGGGGACATTGGCGTCATTCGTCAGCGTGGTCGCAATCATGTTTGCCGGGACGCCAGACACCATCGCGAGCCGCGCCGTACCCGAATGACAACGGCCACAACTATTGATCCGGCTCTGCGGATTCATGTCCTCGACCACAACCGCGTGTCCGCTGCTGCTCCATTCCGCGAAAGTCGGCTGATGCGAACCGTTGTGACAACCACCGCAGACCTGGGCCGCGATGTCCCTGCGCGGACGTGCGACGAGGTCCATTTCGTTCGCAGCGTGATTTGCGGCCGGCCCGTGGCAATTCTCACATTGCACGCCCGCGAGTTGCGGGGTCGCCACTTCGCTGATGAAGCCGGTGGGCAGACCGTAGCCAACCGTATGACAGGGCAGACAACTCGGGTTCTTGTCCTGGTGGATTGCTTTCAGCGTGTTCAGCGCCTGGGCGTGCCGGGTATTCGATTCGGCGCTATGGACGGAGGCGTGACATTCCAGGCAGGCTCGCGATCCGGCGTATTGCGGTGACGGCCCCGCCACGCGGAAAAAGATGTTGCTATGCAGCAAGGTGACGTTGGTGGTCCGGTTAAGATTCGGGCTGCCGAACTTTTGCCAGGTGGAACTGGCGAGGTTCGTCTTCTGGTACAATTGATAATAGCCGGAAGGACCATCCCACGAGAGCTTCGCCACGTAGTTGGAGTATTGGATGCCCGTCATGACCGGCCATCCCGGCATGCCGCCGGGTTGCGTGATGCTCAGGTGTGGGACTTCCTCCGCGAGCGCCGCCGTGCTGGACATGAGGCAAGCGAGCAGGGTGAAAACCCGACCGAATTCATGTTGACCCGTTCGCACTTCTTCCATGCTAGACTGGGGTTGAAATCCGGCTCTCCCGATATTGCCGAGGACATGGCGTTTCTTGTCCTGCTACGTATTCGCGTTGGTGATGCAAAATCCGGCCGGGCGCAACAAAGAGCCGGATAATTTCAAAAAAGGCGCAGACGAAAATCAACTTCCGGGTTCATCATCCAGAGTATGACGAACATTAGACCAACTGGAGCACAGGTGGCGGGGACCAAAGGGCAACGTAGGGAACACGGTTTCAGTCGGCCCGCGATAATTCTCGCGGCGCTGTTTCTAGTCGGAGCGGCAGTCGCCGGCGGATGGTTCCTTTGGAATTCCAGTCCGACGAACCCGGTCCGCCCGGTGGCGACCGAGCCGGGTGCGCCGTCCCCGTTGTCCGACGCGACACTCGCGGTTTTGCAACGCATCAGTGCACCGGTGGAGATTCGTTTCTACGCCTTGCTCGATGGCTCGCCAGCGGCCGCACCACGGCGGGAGTTTGCGCAACGCGTCGCAGAATTGCTCACCGAGTATGAACATGCGGGCGGCGGTCGGATCGTGGTGAAGCGGCTCGAGTCGCCCTCCGCAGCAGGTTCATCCGCCGCGGCCGATGGCATCGAGCCATTGCGCCTGGGCCGGGGTGATTTGAACTATTTGGGCATTGCAGTGATTGGACCGGGACAGAAGGCGGTGCTGCCAAGCCTCGCCCAGGAATGGGAAGCGGCGTTGGAATTCGATTTGAGTCGCGCAATTGCGCGCGTTGGAAGCGGCACCGCCGCGGCAGGCGAAGTGGTGCTGAATCCAGCACCAATCAGCGCCGCGTCTCCGGACGAAATATTGAAGGTCATTCCCGAACTAGAGTTGCTCTCACGTGCGGAGGCCGCGCAAAAGGTGAAGGCGATGGGCTTGGAGGAATTCAAAGTGGCGGTGGCTGAGATGCAGGCACAACTCGCGGACGCACGACAACGTCTGGTCGAGGCGCAGAAGGAGAGTCCGGAAGCGGAACAGGTCGCGCGGAAAAAGCTGGCGCAACTTCCGACGGAGCAAAATGAAAAACTCGGTGAGATTTCGAGCCGGATGCAAGGTCATCTGGCCGCCGTGCGACAGCTCAAACGCGTGACGCAGTAGGCATGGGGAGGCGAGGGCACGCCGAACAGCAGCCTAGGCTGCTGCGTCCGCCAAGGATTCCTACTCGTCCTCGTTTTTGCAATTAAGTTTCGAGAACGAGGACTAGGAGAACGGCAACCGGTGATTTGCTTTTGACAATCGCCGCGTAGCCGGGAAATACGGTTCCGGTAGGATGCCTTCAGAGCGCGTAACAGCGAATCCTTCAAACCATAGGCCAAAGATGAGAATTCAACCTTCCACCATCAGAGCAATAATCGGCCTGCCAACCTTGCTGCTGCTTGCGGGCAGTATGATCAATTCAAACGCCCAACCCACCGCGTCAGGCCAGATCAGCGCGCGTCCACTGACGCCACAAGAGATTACGGATTATGCGCTGCCGGCGGCGACGCAGACTTCGGGCGGCTTGTTCACCGTCGGGCTGGGACAGCCGGCTTACCTCGAGGCGCAGGTGCTCCAGTCAATTCCGGCGGCGCGCATTCTTAGCGTCACTTGGACCTTGAACTCTCGACCCGTGGGTTCCACCGCCACGCTGGCGGCCAGCCCGATCACAGCCAACATGCCGATTTATAGTCCGGGCGACCGTGGGTTCTATCAGGTCGCCGGCGCCCGCCAGATGTTGCGTCCGGATGTCGTCGGGCAATACATCGTGACCGCCAACGTCGCGACGAACGGCGGCAATTTGATCCTGACCCGCGAAATCTCCGGCAGCACTTACTTGGGCGTGAATAACAGTTGTCTATTCTGCCACAGCGGCGGTTATCTCCCGGACAAGATTGTTCCGTGGTCAAAGACGCTTCACTCCATGGCGCTCTCCAATAACATTGATGGCTGGCAGGGAAATCATTTCAGCCAGAACTGCGTCAAATGCCATACGCTCGGTTTCGACAACAACCCGCTCGCAGTGAATGGCGGATTCGATGACCTGCAAACTCAACTGGGGTGGACCGTTCCGAGTGTGCTGACGAATGGAAACTTTCTGGCGATGCCAAAGAGTTTGCGGGAAAAGGCGAACGTGCAGTGTGAAAGCTGTCACGGCGCCGGCAGCGAACATGCCTTTTCCTTGGGCAACACCAATCGCATTTCGGTCAGTTTTAGTGCCGGCGATTGCGCCCAGTGTCACGATGCCGAGCCGTATCACATCAAAGGGCTCGAATGGGCCAATTCCAAACATGCCATCGCCACGCGCGTTCCCACTGGCGAAGGCCGGTCCGCCTGCGTCCGTTGTCATGCCGCTCCCGGCTTCGTGGACTACACGGATGGCGTCCCGGAAAATCAGCGCCGCACGGCGTATGAAGCCATCACCTGCGCCGCCTGTCATGATCCCCACGGTGACGCCAACAACCCGCACATGCTCCGTAAACTGGATCCGGTCACGCTCATGGATGGAGTTACCACGATCACCAACGGCGGGTTGGGGCAACTTTGCATGAACTGCCACATCAGCCGTCGGGACGCGGTCAGTTATGTTGAAACCACCACCGGCAGCAGCCAGTTTGGTCCGCATCACGGTCCGCAAACCGACATGCTCGAGGGCGTGAACGCCATCACTTATGGCAAGGAGATCGCCAGTTCGGCACACAGTCAGGCCGTCAAGGATACCTGTGTGGCCTGCCATCTGCAAACGGTCGGCGCCTCCGATCCCGCCGCGGGACTGGCGGGCGGGCACACGTTCCGCAATCACTACGAGAATGGTTCGACCAACATTTATCTCGTGGGCTTGTGCTCGAACTGCCACGGCCCTATTGACACCTTCGACTTTAAACGTGGCGATTACGACGGCGATGGAGTTGTGGATGGCGTCCAGACTGAGGTGAAACATCTCCTGGCGCAACTGGCCAAACTGTTGCCGCCGATCGGCCAGCCGACGGTTTCCATTAGCTCGGCCTTCACCAAGCAACAATTGCGCGCCGCCTACAATTATCAGTTCGTGCTCGAAGACGGCAGTTACGGGGTCCACAACCTGAGCTACGCCGTTGGCCTGCTGAAAGCCTCCATCGCGGATATCACCGATGACGCCGATCACGATGGATTGTCGGACAAATGGGAGCTCGCGAACTTCGGTAGTATTACTGCCTACGACGGTAACGGTGACCCGGACCGCGACGGCGTGAGCAATACGCTCGAACTGGCCGCCGGCACCAATCCGCTCCTGGCGGATTCAGACGGCGATGGCTTCAGCGATCTGGCTGAATTGCAAGCCGGCAGCGATCCCTTGAACGTTGCCGATAAGCCCGGCTTCGTGGTGAAGATCTACACGGCGGCGGAGATCGAGTTCGCCTCGGAAATCGGGAAAAAATATCAGGTGCAAAAAATCTCGGACTTGATGAGTGCCTGGTTGAATGTCGGATCGGTGACCAACGGCACCGGGAACAACATCTCGATGGTCACCTCCACGCGGAGTGGCGGAAGTCAGGCCTACTTCCGCGTAGTGCAAGTGCCGTGACCGGATAGCCAGCCGGGTTGTAGGTCTGGGTTAGTTCAGATCATTTACGTTCCACCCCCACAGGGCTATTTCTGTGAAGAGCTGGAAGTGTGGCGGACGATTTATTGTGTGTCCCGCCGCCGGCTACAAATGCTCTCCGTCTCAATTTCTAGGTCCGCGTGTCTCGGCCCGTGTTGGATCCGCTATTCCGTCCAGCGGTGCTTGCCCGTGGCGCGTTTTTTGAACAGGTCCGCCTATCTGTGCGCTTCAACGGCCAATCAAGACTTGCTGCAGCCGTTCGAGAAATGCCCGCTCATTTTCCTTGGCTGTGCCGCGGGAGTTGTCTTGGCGGCGTTGGTCGCGTCCACCGCCGTGCAATTCCTCGACGCGTTCGTTAAAAAACGGTTTTCCACCGCCCGACTCGTTGATTTCCTGGCGCAGCACCCGGAGCCAGTGGGGGATTTGCGCAAGCAGACTGGCCACGTCGGCGGGCTGATACGTTTCCGCCAGTTTTAACAATTCCACCACGTCGTCGAGACGATACACTTCGCTGCCGGCAACGGTAGTGAGGTAGCGGGCCAGGATTTCCCGGCGGGCCTCGTTCTCCCAGGCGGCGCGACGGGCCACGGCTTTGAGCAACGGACGATCAGCAGCCGGCGACAGATGGTTCAGCAATTTGAAAAGAGGGCCGGCAATCGTGGCGTCAAGCCGAAGGCGATGGACGTAGCGCTCAATGGAAACGTCGCGCAAGGGCACGGGATGTTTTTGCCCTTCCTCGGTCACCAGTTGCGCTTGAGTTGGGCGGGCGATGAGTTGTTGAATCAATCTTGGCCATTCGGTCGTCGGCACGGATTCCTGACCCAGCAAGTCGGCGAAAACAGCCTGATCCTTCAACGTGGGCGTGAAGACCGGCGAGAGCGCCAGGTCAATTTCGTAGTCTTCCAACTTGGGGAGTTCGTTGATGAGGAAGGCACCGATGGCGTCGCGGTCAAGGCCGTAAGTGCCGCTGAGATGGTTGACAACCTGGGCGGATAGTTTACGTGGGCGTTCCAGTTCGGCGGCGAGGGCTTCGAGGAGTTCTGGCATGGGTAAGAGTATCCGTTGCGGGCAAAGTCAGACCAAGGAGGAATTTTTGCCACGTCCGCCCAGCGCCATCTTGGAAAGATAAACCGTTATGCCGCTGCGGTCACCACACGGTTTTTTCGCCCGGCCATCATGAAGGCGAGATACTCGATGAGGCGTTCCTTCATTTCCTTGCGTGGGACGATGGCGTCAATGAGACCGTGATCAAGCAGGAATTCGGCGGTTTGAAACCCGGGCGGCAACTCCGCCTGCGTCGTATCCTTGATGACGCGCGGCCCGGCAAAGCCAATCATCGCACCGGGTTCGGCGAGGATGAGATCGCCCACGCTCGCGTAACTGGCCATCACGCCGGCATAATCGGGATTGGTGAGGATGCTGATGTAGGGGAGCCTGGCTTTGGCAAGATAAGCCAGGGCGGCGCAGGTTTTTGCCATTTGCATAAGACTGAACATGCCTTCGTACATGCGCGCGCCGCCGCTGGTGGAAATGATGATGACGGGCAGCCCTTTTTCCGTGCCCGCTTCGATGAGGCGTGCGAGTTTTTCGCCGACGACCGCCCCCATCGAACCGCCCAGGAAGCTGAAGTCCATCACCCCAAGCGCGACGCGGTGTTCGCCAATCCGGCCTACGCCGGTAATGACTGCGTCCTTGAGACTAGTTTTCTTCCAGTTGGCGGCGAGCTTGTCCTTGTAGGCGGAAGCGCCGGTGAACTGTAACGTGTCCACGCTGATCATCTGGGCGTCCATTTCCTCGAAGGTGCAGGTTTCGACGAGGGAATGGATGCGTTCGCGGGCACCGATGGAAAAATGATACTCACACTTGGCGCAGACTTTGAGATTCTCGTCGAGTTCCTTGTCGAAGATCATCGTCTCGCACTTGGGACATTTTTGCCAGAGTCCTTCCGGGATTTCGCGCTTTTTAGATTTCGCGCCGCCGAGCTTGAGCTTGCGTTTGATGAACGGGGTGGGGTGGTCACTGGCGGGTGGTGGGGTGAGCCCGGGCTCAATCGAGTCCGTGCCAAGGCTCTTTTTGGTGAACGAGGTGGTGGACATGGTCAAAATCTGGGTTGGACTGGGGGTTCGAGGCGAAAGATTCATTTCGTCGTCGTTAGCTTCACGGTCTTTTTCAAAATCGGCAAACCACCAACAAGTCAACCGTAGTATTCAAAGTCCGCGGGCCACTGTCCAGACGCAAACTTCGCCCGCCCCGGCCGCGCGTAACACGCGGGCGCAGGCGCTCGTGGTTGCGCCGGTGGTGAAGACGTCGTCCACCAGGATCACTCGTTCGCCCTGCAAACGGCGGGCATCGCGCCGGGCGAAGGCGCGGCGGACGTTCTCGGCGCGCTGGGCCTTGGTGAGCAGGGTTTGGGTGCGGGTGGGTTGGACGCGGCGCAGGAGCCGGGAATTGAGGGGCAGGGCGAGTGCCCGGGCGAGCGGGGCGGCGAGGCGCTCGGCCTGATTGAATTCGCGCTCGCGTTCTTTGAGGTGGTGCAACGGCACGGGCACAACCAAATCCCATTTCTCATCGCACAACGCGGGAAGCGCCGCCCGCAGAAAAAGATCAATGAGAAAGGGTTCGAACCAGAGCGCCCGGGAGTATTTGTAGCGATGAAGGGTTTCCAAGGCCACGCCGCGCGCGGTGACGGCGGAACGCGCGGAACAGAAGTGGAGTTCCAGATCCCGGCAATTGGCACACTCGAAGGCCGTGGTGATTTCGCCCGCGACGGGCACGCCGCAACGTTCGCAGAAGGGCGGTTTGATGAAGCGAACCTGGC
>JANYBF010000552.1 GCA_025360895.1 Verrucomicrobiota bacterium | reverse complement strand
TCGCGGTCGCGCGTATGCAGTTTGCGGATGTCGTCGGCGAGATTTTTGAGTTCTGCCTCGGTGAGTTCGTGGCCACGGGCGGCGCGGAAGAACGCGGGAAGGGCTTTCTGTAATCGCCTTTGATAGGCCCGCTGTTGCTCCTGACTTTTGCCTTTGCCGTTTAACTCCAGCACACTCCCACATTCCACCAGCCAGGCGCCTTTTCCAATCCCACATACGCCCGAAACGAACTTGTGAAGTATGCGGGACGCGAGCCCACCAACGTGCCGGGCGAGCCTTGTCCCGCATGCTGGGGCCGTTCGTCTTCGCGTGGCTGGGCTCTCCGGTTGGGTGCGGCCAGTGTGAACCGCCGTCTTGTCGCTCAGCGGAACAAATCGCTGTGCGTGCCGGTGCGCTCAAAGCAGACGTGGGCGCCTTTTTCGGTGAGGGTATAAATCAGCAACCAATCCGGTTCGATATGGCAATCGCGGCTGCCGCTAAAATCTCCACGCAGCGGGTGATCCCTGCACTCCGGCAGCAGCGGTTCGCCATCAATCAACCGTTCAAGCATGGCCTTGAGTTTCGCCATGTCTTTGCCCCGTTTCTGGGCGCGCTTGGCATCCTTCTTGAACTGGCTAGTGCGGCTGAAAGTTCTCACAAGCCCAAGTCAGCAAAAAGTTCCTTCTTGCTAGCAAACCTCTTTACGTTCGTGCCGGCCTTGCTGGCGCGCAGTGTGCGGGCGGTGAGGGGGTTGGGAATCCGCACATCAAAGGGCAAACCCCGCTGCAATTTGATCTGCCGATAAAGCAGTTGAACGGTTTCAGAAGCGGTCAGTCCCAACTGGGAAAGAATGTCCTCCACTTCGCTCTTGAGCCTCGGCTCGATGCGGGCACGAATCGTCGCGGTTTTACTCATGGCCCCATTGTAGCCCTAGTGTGGCTACATTGCAAACCAATCTCGCACTCTAGGGGTTGAGTCTCAACATTCAACAGCGAGCTTTACGCGAGGGCCTAATTTTCTGGCGTTTTGCCCACGACCAAAAAATCAATCGAAGATGATAGTTGACAATTTCTTCCCAGTAGTGCATATACACAACACGATGTCACAAGAACTGGATATGTCGATCGGGGAAAACTGCGTGTGCTTCAACCTGCGTTGGGTGACGCGGGCGGTGACGCAGTTTTATGACGCAGAAATGCGGCGACACGGAATTCGTCCCACCCAAGGGTCAATCCTGAGCTCCAATATCGGTCCCGTCACTTCCGGTCGCATCAGAGGCTAAGCTCCTACGCTCTGCTGTGGTTTCACCGCGTAGCCGGAGTGATCTGCTATCGCGATTTACCTCAGATTGAAGGAAACCGGGACAGCTGCAACCGCTGCAAACATTGATCCAAATCAACTTTGCCAGCCATGCACAAACATCACCTTTGGCACAGCTGAAAAATGAAAAAACGCCCGTAAACATTGAGTTCTCACCCGCGTCACGGCTAAAGCGTGCCGGTGCGAGGGGGGCAGCGGGAGCAGCGTAACCATGCAAGTGCCTTAGAGACATTCCGAGAATCTGCAAAAGGATACAATGAAAACGGCGGCGGAGGGTCAGGGATGATCGTGTAATTCCCCGGTTTTCAATTTTATTGCGAAAAAATCCATCCTCATCCGGCTTCACATGTTCCTGAAACTCGCCATCTTGGTCGTAAATGGAAAAGCCTCCCTGATACGCTCAGGAGTACAAGGCAATCCCCCCAGCGGGCAAAATGACCAGATGAAAACTTGACCTGCTATGCCTGACGCAGCATGACGGCCATGATGAGGCCCTTCATCGCGGTCGCGATCCTGTGAGAACGCGAACGGGACGCAGAGAAACACTGCGAGAAAAACGATTTGTTTCATATGTGAAAAACCTTCTGCGCAGCGCGACTGATGTTGCCCTCCTCGGCCACGGCCTCCTGAGTAACCCAGTTGACAATTCAATGCAGCGCAGCATAACCGGAAGGCAGGCTCAGGTCAAGAAATCCGCATTGGCGGGAGTCTCACGAAAGGGGCAGATTGGCTTTATGAAAACGACTGAAACAACATTGAACTTCCGGCGAGCTAAGGAACGAGGTCACGCCGACCACGGCTGGCTGAATTCCTATCACAGCTTCTCCTTTGCCGACTATTACGACCCGGCGCATATGGGCTTTCGCTCCTTGCGCGTCATCAACGACGACCGAGTCGCGCCCGGCCAGGGTTTCGGGACCCATCCGCATCGCGAGATGGAAATCTTCAGCTACGTGCTCGAAGGTTCGTTGCAGCACAAGGACAGCCTGGGCAACGGCAGCGTGCTCAAG
>JANYBF010000519.1 GCA_025360895.1 Verrucomicrobiota bacterium | reverse complement strand
CGGCCACCAGTCGCGATTGGTGGTGGCGGGGGCGGTGGCACCGTGATTGAACGGGCATTGGGATTCGGTTGACATGTGTTTTCTCCTTAAGTCGGTTGAACTGAATTCTGGTTATCGGCGATAGGATTGCCGCCCGTGGTGGTCAGTAGGGGTGGCTGGTTTTTGCTATTTCAATAAATCAAATTTGTATTTTTATTTCCACCATTAAACCATTCGTCCGTCGTGGTTGAAATACATTTTTGCGGTAACTAGCATGTGCCTATGGTCGTGAATCCGCTTCGATGCCAAGGGGGCTGCCCGCGTTCGGGAATATGTTCGCGTGCCACCGCTGCCCGTCGTCGGCTCGCGTTCGTCCTATTGGAACTGGTGTTGATTTATCCCGCGTGGGGCGAAGTCTCCTCCACCAATCATCCGTTTGCCGGCATTACCATTTACTCAGAGACTCGCCGGCAACCGCCAACGCGATTGTTCGTTGCAGAAATTGATCTCACTAATCCCAGGGTGCGCCTGCGAGTGTCGCCCGGGGGGTCCGATCCCGACGGTCCCGGTGAGTGGCAAACCACGCTCATGCCGCCAACCCGGATCGCAGCCCGGGAGCACATGGACCTGGTCGTCAACGGCGACTTTTTCCGGGCGCGCGGAGTGAAGGACGCTGAGGGTACCAACTCCGCTTTCCGGGCTGAGAATTGGAGCGCGGTCAGCGGGCCGGCCGTCACCGACGGCAAAGCCTGGGCCACCAGCAACGCCCGCCGCCCGTGCCTGGTGGTAAGCCGGAATCGGGAAGTAAACATTGAAATGCAGGATCGTCCCAACCCGGATGACTGGGAAGTTGTCGCCGGCAACACGCTGCTGGTGGAAGCGGGCGTCGCGGTTCCGCATACCAACCAACTGCGCCACCCGCGAACTGCGGTGGGCCTCGACGCCAAACGAACCAAGCTGGTTATCCTTCTTGTGGATGGACGCAAACCGGGCATGGCCGTCGGCATGAGCTACGACGAACTCGCGGCGGAGATGATCCACCTAGGCTGTCGGGATGCCATCAATCTGGATGGTGGTGGCAGTTCAGTGATGGCGATCCGCGATCCGATCACGGCGAAATTCCACATTCTTAACGAACCAACCGATGGCAGTGAACGAGCCGTCGCCAACGTTCTCGGCGTGTCCGTGGAAAATCAATCGCCCGGCGTCTCACCGCCGAAGTAGTTGCCGCTCGCGAGTGAAGCTTGAATCGTTTTGGTTTTGCACCCGACCGGCGAGGAGTTTAACTACTTGGTCATGGCCGGGCGCGGGCGCGGCTTGTGCAGGGCCAAAATGTCGGTTTGATGCCGCAGGCCCGCTTTGCTGGAGCGGAATCCGCTGCTAGCGGCCGCCCGATCTCCTCGCAAATCAGGAGGTTTGCCGGTATGAACCTCATCCGTCAACTCGGCCACCGTGCGCAAAACGCGCGTGGGTTGATAGACATAGTCGCCCACGTCCTCGAACTGGGTGGAGCCGCTCAAGACCAGGTACGATTGCATCCCCGCTTCAAAGGCGCCGCGAATGTCGGTTTCCATCGTATCGCCGATCATGACCACCTGTTCGGGTTCGCCAAGAGCCAGTTCGGCAAGCTTGCGACGGGCACGATGAAACATGTAACCGTTGGGCTTGCCGAGGTAGTAGGCGCGGCGTCCCGTGCTGGCCTCGAGAAAGGCGGCGGTGGCACCCGCACCCGGACGGGTTTTGGTGCTCGAAACCGGACACCAATTATCGGGATTGGTGGCAAGCAAACGCGCACCACGCTCGATACACTCGTGCGCCTTGGTCAAACGATCCATGGTCGTGGAACCTTCGCCGACGACGACATAGCGCGGCTCGATGGCATCGTTGGCGATTTTGCGTTCGTGCAGGGCCGTGAGCAGGCCGCCTTCGCCGATGACGAACGCCGTACAACCCGGGTCGGTTTCACACAGAAAATCGGCTGTGTTCATTGCGGAAGTGTAAAAATGCCGCGCATACAACCCATGCATACCAAGATGTTTCAACCGCACGGCCAGGTCTTCGGGTGTGGGGGCAGAGTTGTTGGTCAGAAAAAGGAACGGCGCACCGGTGGCGATCAACGCCTGGATGAATTCCGGCACACCCGGGATCAAATGATTTTCCCGGTAAATGACGCCATCCATGTCTATCAGGTAGCCTGTCTTCATAATAAAACCCCATTCTGCGATCCGGATAAATCAACGCCGGAGTGTGATTTCAATGGGAGCGCGGGCCAGGATTTGGCCACGCGAAGGATTCAGCACATGCCTTGCCAGCAGTGAAAAGCGGAGGCGGGCGTGGCGTTTCAGCAACGACCACCTTTCTCGCGCCTGACAACTTGAGCAGGGTGTAAAAAAAACGTCACCTTGCGCCGAGGCATATCAAAGGATGGTGTGCGGGCCATTTTTC